>NZ_LSIS01000197.1:0-12123 GCF_001556365.1 Blastomonas sp. CCH1-A6
GCCCCCACAGCACCCGCCCCTCCCACCAGCGGGCATAGGCGGCGTTGTCCCTGAACCCCAGGAACAGCGCCAGCGCCGAGCCGAAAATGGTCAACGGCAGGCCCGGTGCCTTGAACGGCAGGAAATAGTAGACCACCGTTACCACCACATCCCAGACAAACAGCACGCTGAGCGGCTTCCAGACTTCCTGAAGGATGCGCGTGGCGCTGGGCGTCGAGGGGATGATCATGCGGTGGCCGTTCGAAATCTGGAGGATCGATCGGCAGCACTACCGCTGAGACTAACATTTGTTGCACCCGGCGGGGTGCAGGGGCGCAGATCAGTCCGCCAGGAACGCGATGATCTCGTCAGCCAGCGCCGGTTCGAGCACGCTCGACATGTGCGTGCCCTTGATCTCGCGATAGGTCGCATGTTTCAGCTGGCGGGCCAGCTCGGGCGCGGAGCCATTGTCCTGGTCGTCCGCGCCGCAGACCACCAGCACCGGCACGTCGCGCGCGACCAGCGCATCGGTATCGACCACGCCGAAACTGTCGAGCAGCAGGCGCGCCGCCACCGGATCGATGCCTTGGGTCTTCATGAAGGCGACCGCCATGAAATGCGGATCGCCGCGCTTGACCTCGTCGCGCCGGTCGATCGCGGTGACGAAGAAATCGCGCCGCCGCCCCCATCCGGTCAGCCCTTCCCAGCCCATGCCCGCCATGATCGCCTTGCGCGGTGTCACCCCGCTGGCGAGCAACTTCGCCGTCGTCCGCGCGCCGAGCGAAAAGCCGCCCAGATCGAAATCATCGAGCCCCAAAGTGTCGATCAGGAACAGCGCATCATCGACCAGCACATCATGCGGATAGGCTGCCGGATCATGCGGCGCACCGCTCTGCCCGTGCGCGCGTAGGTCGGGCATGATCACGCGATAGCCCGCCGCCGCGATCCTGCCGGCATGACCGAACTTGATCCAGTTGGTCTCCGCGCTGGAAAACAGCCCGTGCAGCAACAGCAACGGACGCCCCTCCCCCGTTTCGTGCACGGCAAGCTCGGTGCCGTCGAAGGAGCGGATGCGGGTGGTGGTGATGCTGGTGGCTGTAGCGGTCATCCCCGCTCTTTAAGGCCTGCCTGTTCCATGCGCCAGATGGCAAGTCCGATGCGGTCCTGGCCGAAAAAGGGTTCGCCCTGGAACACCAGGGTCGGCACGCCCCAGTGCCCGGCCATTTCGAGCGCTTCCTGATTGGCGGCGAGTTCGGCATCTAGCGCTTCGGCATCGGAAACCGCGATCGCGTCGAGCTCGGCGAGGTCGAGCCCCGCGCGTTCGGCGGCGTGCTTGAGGTGATCGCCCTCGTGCCAGTTTGCGGTGCCGCCCCAGATGAGCTGCGACACCTCGTCGCAAAAGGCGAGGCTCTTGCCCTTGCGCGCGGCGGCCTGGCCCATGCGGGTGATGCGATAGATATAGGGCTGGTCCGCCGCGATCGTCCGGGTCGCCATGTCCTGCACGATCGGATCGGGATTGGGCGGGAAGAACGGAATGCCCAGATATTGCGACAGGCGGAACACGTCGGTCAGCGTGTAGCGCAGCCAGCCGGGATGATTGCGCTCGAAGAATGTCGGCTCGCGCACCGCCAGCGGATAGACCGGGCGCAAATTGAGCTGCACGTCATACTGCGCCTCCATCGCGCGATAGCGGCGCATCGCAAGATAGCTATAGGGCGAGCGGAACGACCAGAAGATATCGGCTGTGAGTGTCATGTCACACAGACTGCCAAAAGATTGCGTTTGGCGCAAATGGAATTGTGCTGACTGCACTTCCATATAATGTCATATGCTATTATATCGCATGCCATGACAGACTCGGTTGGCTTTCTCCTCAACGATACCGCGCGGCTCTACCGCCGCACGCTCGATGGCATGTTGCGTGACCTCGGCATGACCAGCCTGCAATGGCGCACGGTCGCGCGGCTCAAGCGCGAACCGGGCATGCGGCAGAGCGAACTCGCCGATCTGCTCGAGGTCGAGCCGATCACCCTGTCGCGCATGATCGACCGGCTGGCCGATAGCGGCATGGTCTGTCGCAAGCCCGACCCCAATGACCGGCGCGCCTGGAACCTGTATCTCACCGACAAGACCGACGGACTGATCCGCCAGCTGGAAGTCGAAGCCAGGCGGGTCGAGGACCTGGCCTTTGCCGGGCTCAGCGAAGACGAACGCCAGATGCTCGCCGGGCTGGTCGAGCGCGTCCGCGCCAATCTTTCGCGCAAGGAGGCCGTCGATGCTTGACCGCGACGAACGCATATCGGTGAGCGAGGACATGATGGAAGTCGAACCGCCTCAGGGCGCACCCTCTCCCTTACCCGTCCAGCAACCGGCGGCGGAAAAGGCTCCGCGCAAGTGGCTGAAGCGGGCGGTGATGATCTCGGTCCCGCTCGCGCTGGCGGTGGCGGGCGGCTATTACTGGCTTTCGGGCGGGCGCTATGTCTCGACCGACAATGCCTATGTGCAGCAGGACAAGGTGGCGGTGACCTCCGAGGTCGGCGGGCCCATCATCGACGTACGCGTGCGCGAGAACATGGCGGTCAAGGCGGGCGACGTGCTGTTCCGCATCGATCCGCAGCCCTATGAACTCGCGGTGCGCCAAGCCGATGCCGATATCGCCGGGGCCGAAGTCTCGGTCGCGACGCTCGCCAGCGAGGCGCGCTCGACCGGCGTCGGCATTGCGGCGGCGCAGGATGCGATCGATTATGCCAGCATCGATCTGGAGCGGCAGCAGGCGCTGATGGCGCGCGGCTTTACCACCAAGGCGCGGCTCGACGAGGCCGAACGCCGCGTCCAGATGGCGCGCGAGCAATTGCGCGCGGCGCAGGCCGATGCCGCCGATGCCCGCGCGAAGCTGGCGACCGGCAGCGCCGTTCCTGGCATCAATCCCGCGATCGCGCAGGCGCGCGTGCGGCGCGACACCGCCGCGCTCAACCTCGCCCGCACCGTCATCCGCGCGCCGGTCAGCGGCCGCGTCGTCCAGGCCGATCGGCTGCAAAAGGGCCAGGCGATGGTCGTCGGGCTGCCCGCGCTGACGCTGGTGGTCGATGACCGCAGCTGGATCGAGGCCAATTTCAAGGAAACCGATCTCGATCACATGCGCGTCGGCCAGCCTGCCGAGGTGACGCTCGATGCCTATCCCGAGCTCAAGCTCACCGGACGGGTCGAAAGCATCGGCGCGGGCACAGGCGCGGAATTCTCGGTGCTGCCCGCGCAGAATGCGACCGGCAACTGGGTCAAGGTGACGCAGCGCGTGCCAGTGCGCATCCGGCTCGACAAGCCCGCCGATCGCCGCCTGATCGCAGGGCTCTCCGCCGAGGTCACGATCGATACCGGCGAGCGCAAGTAACCGGCGATGGCCAGCCGCGCCGCCCCTGCCCCCGCACGCCATGCCGCACCGCCGCCAGCCGCGCCTGCGGGCGATGTCGCCACGCTTCCCGTCAAGCACCACGGCCTGCTGACGCTGGCGGTGATGATGGCGTCGATCATGCAGATTCTCGACACCACCATCGCCAATGTCGCGCTGCCGCACATGGAATCGAGCCTGGGCGCGACATCCGAAACGGTGACCTGGGCGCTGACCAGCTATCTCGTAGCTTCCGCCATCGCGATCCCGATCACTGGCTGGCTGGCCGAGCGCATCGGGTCACGCAACCTGTTCATCTGGGCGGTGATCGCCTTCACGGCGTCCTCGCTGCTCTGCGGCGCGGCGACGGGCCTAGGCGAGATGGTTCTGTTCCGCGCTTTTCAGGGGATCAGCGCCGCGTTCATCGGCCCGCTGTCGCAGACCGTGCTGATGGACATCAACCCGCCCAGCAAGCAGGCCAAGGCCATGGCGCTGTGGGGCATGGGCATCATGGTCGGGCCGATCATGGGGCCGGTGATCGGCGGCTGGCTGACCGAGAATTACAACTGGCGCTGGGTGTTCCTGATCAACGTGCCACTGGGCATCGTCACGGTCATCCTGATGCTGTGGCTGTTGCCCAGCCGCCCGAAGACCGACCGGCGCTTCGACCTGTTCGGCTTCTCGATGCTGGCGCTGGGCCTGGCCAGCCTGCAGGTGATGCTCGACCGCGGCACCCAGCTCGACTGGCTGGACAGCACCGAAATCCTGGTCGAAGGCGCCATTGCCATCGGCTGTCTGTGGATGTTCGCGGTCCATATGGCCTGGGGCAGGCAACCGCTGTTCGACCGATCGCTGCTGGGCAATCCCAACATGTCCGCCGCCCTGCTGTTCATGCTGGTGGTCGGCATGGTGATGTTCGCCAGCATGGCGCTGCTGCCACCGATGCTGCAGCAGCTGTTCGGCTATACCGTGCTCGACACCGGCCTGCTGCTCGCGCCGCGCGGCTTCGGCATTCTCGTATCAATGGCGATTGCCGGCCGCCTGGTGACGAAAATCGACCCGCGCTATCTGATGGTCACCGGTGCCGCGATCTCGACCTATTCGCTGTACATGATGACCGGCTGGTCACTCGAGATGAGCTGGCAGCCGATGGTCGTCGCCGGATTGGTCCAGGGTCTGGGCATGGGGCTGGTGTTCATTCCGCTCAACATGACCGCGTTCGCCACCCTGCAGCCGCGCCATCGCACCGACGGGGCCAGCCTGCTCAACCTCTCGCGCAGCATCGGCGCATCGGTCGGCATCTCGGCCATGACCGCGCTGCTCGGCCGCAACATCCAGGTCAGCCACAGCGATCTTGCTTCGCATATCACCGACAGCTCGCTGTCGACGATCGATTCCAGTGTTGCCGAGCGGCTTGGTTCGGTCGGCGATGCGGCGATGGTGGCGATCAACGGCGAGGTGAACCGCCAGGCTGCGATGATCGCCTATATCGACGACTTCCACGCGATGATGATCGTCAACCTCATCGCCATCCCGCTGCTGCTGCTGCTCAAACGGCCGCCTGGCACGGCGAGCGCGCCGGTGCATATCGGGGAGTGAGGCTGCGGGACGGAAGGCGCATGGCCTGCCGTCCCGGCATCGTCAGCCCTTCTTGAGATGCCTGCGACCGAGCAGTTCGGCGATCTGCACCGCATTGAGCGCGGCACCCTTGCGAAGGTTGTCCGACACGCACCAGAGCGAAATGCCGTTCTCGACAGTGCTGTCATCGCGCACTCGGCTGATATAGGTCGCGCCATCGCCGACGCATTCGACCGGGGTGACGTATCCGCCGTCCTCGCGCTTGTCGACCAGCATGATGCCGGGCGCCTCGCGCAGGATCTTCTGCGCATCCTCGGCGGACAGCTCGTTCTCGAACTCGATATTAACCGCTTCCGAATGGCCGACGAACACCGGAACGCGCACGCAGGTCGCGGTCAACTTGATCTTGGGATCGAGGATCTTCTTGGTCTCGACCACCATCTTCCACTCTTCCTTGGTCGAACCATCGTCCAGGAACACGTCGATATGCGGAATGATGTTGAACGCGATCTGCTTGGTGAACTTCTTAGGCTCGGCGCTGTCGCCGACAAAGATGTTGCGCGACTGCTCGAACAGTTCGTCCATGCCTTCCTTGCCCGCGCCCGACACCGACTGATAGGTGGCGACGACGACGCGCTTGATGGTCGCGGCATCGTGCAGCGGCTTCAGCGCAACGACCAGCTGCGCGGTCGAGCAATTGGGGTTGGCAATGATGTTGCGCTGCGTATAGCCGTCGATCGCATCGGGGTTCACTTCGGGCACGATCAGCGGCACGTCGGGCTCCATGCGGTAGAGCGACGAATTGTCGATCACCACACAGCCCTGCGAGGCGGCCTTGGGCGCATAGATCTTGGTCGCGGCCGAGCCTGCGGCGAACAGCGCGATGTCCCAGCCGGTGAAATCGAAATGCTCGATATTCTGGACTTTGAGCATCTTGCCGGTTTCGCCGAACTCGATCATCGATCCCGTCGAGCGCGGCGAGGCGACCGCCGCAATCTCGGCAATCGGAAACTCGCGCTCTGCCAGGATGGCGAGCATTTCGCGACCGACATTTCCGGTCGCGCCGACAACGGCAACACGATAACCCACTTGATCTAACCTCCAGTGCAAATGCACCGGCGCGCCTAGCCCGTTACCCCCGGCAATACAAGCCGCGAGTGATCCGCATGCGACAGTCTGTGGCCAACTATTTCAAATTGGCGGTTACGCGTGCAACTAAATGACGCCACGCACGAAAAATCACACCAGAATATTGTTCATCGAAAGCACCGCTTGGGGCATCGCATCAAATGCTACGGTCATGCGATGGTCGGCGCTCTCGAACGGCAGCGTGCCGTGCCACAGATAGCTGGGGAAGATCACCAGACGTCCTTCGGCAGGTGCGACTATCCTGCGGGGTGCGAGATCCAGCCCGAACACGCTGTCGGGGACGCCGAACTGCAGCGCGCCCGCATTGTCGTCGCCGCGCGCGACTTCGGGCGGCAGGCTGATATAGCAAGCCGAGCTCAGCCAGCCCGCCGGATGGATATGGCTGACATGAAAGCCCTCGCTCGCCAGCCGCACCGACCAGGACCCGGCAAAGCGGATATCGTCGCCCATCCGTCCAAGGAAGGGATGATCCATGTCGAAGGACAGGTTTGCAAGCTGGCTGACAATCGCGTGATGGATCGATTGCTTGAGCCCCTGGATCGCGGGATGGCGCTTCTGGAACAGCAGGCCGCGCGTCTGCGTGCCGCCGCGAAGCGTCTGTTCCGCCGGATGCAGCTGCGTGGTGTGCAGCGCCTCGAGCACCGGCCTGAGATCGGCCAGGAAGCTCGCGATATCGCTCCAGCCCTCGGGAGCAGCGAGATCGACCGGCATCACGAACCGATCGTAATCGGCCAGCCAGGCTTCGCGCGGATCCCCCAGCAGCCGCCAGATGATCGTCAGCAACGACCAGGCGGACTGGTCGTCGCGGTTAAGCCGCGACGCTTCCAGGGCATGGACCTCAGCGGTTTTCGCGTCGCCTTGGGCCAGCAGCACATGCGCCAGGTTGAGCTGCGCACTATGGCTGTCCGGATGCGCGGCAACCAGCGCTTCCAGCCGGGGCTTTGCCGCTTGCCAGTCGCGCGCGGCAATATCGGCGGTGGCGCGCAGGAACAGCATGTCGGGCGTATCGCCGAACCTCGCCAGCGCCTCGTCGGCCCAGGCCCGCATCTGATCGACTTCGCCCAGTGCCTTGGCGGTCGCGATCGCAGACAGCCATAGCGGCCTGGATTCGGGCCGGTCACCCAGCGACGCCCGATAGCCGTTCAACGCCAGCGCACTGCCCCCTGTCAGCTGAGGCAGAAGCCGGGCGAAGGTCTCGTGCGCATCGAGAAACTCTGGGAAGCGGGCGATGACATCGCGATACTGGTCGATCGCCGCGTCATAACGGCCCAGCTCAGCCAGGAGATGCGCGCGCAACGTGTGGGTCTCGGGCAGGTCGATCCGGTGCCGCAGCGCCGCTTCCACCGCCGCCAGCGCTTCCTCGTGCCGATCGGTCTCACGCAAGGACACCGCCAGATTGTGCAGCGCGCGCCGGTCGTTCGACTTGGCACCGAGCACCGCGCGAAAGCCTTCGACCGCCGCATCATGGTCGCCGCGCGCCTGCGCCAGGGTGGCGCGCAACGAGGGCAGCCGGGCATCGTCCGGCTTGACCTTGGCCAGGTTGACCAGCGCCTGCTCGGCCAGGTCGTGCTCGCCGGTCCGGATCGCCAGCACGGCCATGTCATGCCACGCGTCGACATAGCCCGGTGCAAGGGCCGCCGCGCGATCGACCGCGCGCAGCGCCTCGGCAGGATTGCCCTGGGCGTCCAGCACTTCGGCATAGAGCTTCCACAGCTGCGGAATCATCGCGTCGGTCTCGATTGCCGTAGCCAGCGCCCGGCGGGCATCGTCGAGCCTGCCCAGCGCGCGATCGATCAGCGCGCGCACGAACAGGCAATCGGGATGCGCCTGGTCGGCGGGCGGCAGGCCGTAAAAGGTCAGCCGGGCGGCAGCGGCATCGCCCGCCTTGAGTTGCGCCATGGCGCGGGGAATGATCTGCTGTGCGGGTCCGGGAGGTAGTGCCATGGCGCATCCCTGCGCAAAGCTGCGCCCGAGCGCAACGAAAAAGGGCGGCCCTGCGGACCGCCCTCTTGCCTGTGTCAGACCTGTCTGAAAAGGTTCAGCCCTCGGCCGAATCCTTGGCCGGACGGTTGTCGCGACGCTCGGCGATGCGGGCGCGCTTGCCGGTCAGGCCGCGCAGATAATAGAGCTTCGCACGACGCACGACACCGCGACGGACGACGGTGATCGAATCGATGTTCGGCGAATAGAGCGGGAACACGCGCTCGACGCCTTCACCGAACGAGATCTTGCGCACGGTGAAGTTGGAGCCCAGGCCCCGGTTCGAGCGTGCGATGCACACGCCTTCGTAATTCTGGACGCGGGTGCGGTCGCCTTCGACCACGCGCACGCCGACGCGAACGGTATCGCCAGCCCGGAAATCGGGGATGGACTTCTTCGACTTGAATTCCTCGATAGCTTCCGCTTCGAGCGTCTGGATAAGGTTCATCGACCTGTCCTCATGTTTTTCGCCGCGCACCAGAGGGCGACCGATCCGGAGTGCCCCCATGGCGCTCCCAAAGATCCGGCCGCCTTAGCCGTGTGATCTCCGCGGCCTGGGCTTCGCGCCAGGCCCGGATTTTCGCGTGATCCCCCGATCGCAGCACTTCGGGGATCGCACGCCCTTCCCATATCTGAGGTCGGGTGTAGTGCGGATATTCGAGCAAACCGTTCTCGAACGATTCTTCGTCTCCGCTGGAAGACGCGCCCATTACATCGGGCAATAGCCGAACGCAAGCGTCAAGCAGCACCAAAGCCCCGGTTTCTCCGCCCGAAAGCACGTAATCGCCGATCGAAATCTCCTCGATCGGGCGCGCCTCGAACAATCGCTGGTCGAATCCTTCGAATCGCCCGCAAAGGATCGTCACGCCCGGCCCTGCCGCGAGCTGACGTACGCGCGCCTGGGTGAGCGGCGCGCCGCGCGGCGTCATCGCGATCACGGGGGCTTGCGGGGAGCGCTCGAGCGCGTGATCGACAGCGCTGGCGAGCACATCGGCGCGCAGCACCATCCCTGCCCCGCCGCCGGCTGGCGTATCGTCGACACTGCGGTGCTTGTCGGTCGCGAAGTCGCGGATCTGGATGGCATCGAGCGACCACCGCCCTTCGCTGAGCGCGCGCCCGGCGAGGCTATGACCCAGCGGCCCGGGGAACATCTCGGGATAGAGCGTGAGGACTTGGGCGGCGAAGGTCATTGGGTCCAGTTCTCGACCTTCAGGCCGGGAATATCGGCGAAATCGCCTTCGTTGTTGGTCACGACGGTTGCGCCGATGCTCAGCGCATGCGCGGCCAGCAGCCGGTCGAAACGGGCGCGCTTGAAAGGCAGCTGTGCATAGGCTCGAGCGGCTGCCTCATCGAAGGGCTGAATGGGCACCGCTGCCACAAATGCTGCCAATGCTTGCGGGGTCGGGGGTTTCCCCATCGCCATTCCTAAAACTATTTCGGCGTAGCTGATCGCTGACAAACCTATAGATCCTGGGCTCAACTGCGCCAATCTTTGGCGGAGCGGGGGGTGCTGGCCCGTCGTGGCAAATATCGCGGAATCGGAATCAATCAGATACTCGATCTGGCTCATGATTTGGTTTCACTGGGCCGAGGATCGAAATCTTCCCTGGGCGAAGGCACATGAACCATTGGGGCAGCCTTGCCCCAAAAGCTGCTCACATCAATCTTGGCAGTCGTTAGAGGGATGGGCTCGATCGTCAGCTTCCCGTCCTCATCGGTAACCGTCCATTCCCGGTCCGGCTCGATGCCCAGCGCGGCAGGCATGCGGATCGCGACGGAGTTGCCCGACTTGAAGCTCTTTGCGCGATATTCCTTGCCCATCAGAGCCTCCTGTATATACGTGGTGTATATACTATTCCGCCCAGACCGGGTCAATGACGACGCGGGAATCGTCGATCTCGCCGGCGATCACCGGCACCATGAAGCTCTTGCCGTCGTCGCGGACGATATCGAGCACATCGCCCGCGCCGAAATTCTCGACCGCCTGCACCTTGCCGAGCGGCTGGCCGCTTTCGGACACCACGGGCAATCCGATCAGATCGGCATGATAATATTCGTCCTCGCCCAGCGGCGGGAGCGCGGAACGGGGAACGGTGAGTTCGGTGCCGCGCGCGGCTTCTGCCGCGTTGCGGTCTGCGATCTCGGCAAAGCGCGCGATGCCGAGGTCCTTTTGCGGGCGCAGCGACTTGAGCGTCAGCGCGCCGTTGTTGAAGCTCTTGTGCGCCTTCAGCGCATCGAGCCCCGAGCCGAAGAGCTTCACGCGCACCTCGCCGGTCACGCCATGCGCGCCGACGATCACGGCCAGGGTGATGGGGCGATCAGACATTGCAGAACCGGAACCGGAGTGGTCGTACAGGACCACTCCGGCTCAGTCGATCAGCCTTCAGCCTGTTCGGCAGCAGCTTCTTCGGCCGGAGCTTCTTCAGCAGCCGGAGCTTCGGCAGCGGCCTTGGCGGCTTCTTCGGCTTCAGCCAGCTTGGCCGCCTTTTCCTCGGCGCGTTCCTTGGCCTTTTCGCCCGGCTCGCCCTTCTTCGGGTTCACGGTTGCCTTGCGCTCCTTGAGGCCGGCGGCATCGAGGAAACGGGCAACACGATCGGTGGGCTGCGCGCCGACCGACAGCCAGTGCTTGGCGCGCTCTTCGTTGATCTTCACGCGCTCGCCAGAATCCTTGGCGAGCAGCGGGTTGTAGGTGCCGATCTGCTCAAGATACTTGCCGTCGCGGGGCGCGCGGCTGTTGGCGACGACGATCTTGTAATAGGGGCGCTTCTTGGAACCGCCGCGCGACAGACGCATGGAAATCGACATTGTAGAACCTTACCTTTCTGATGAACTTGAAAAACGAAATCACTTCTTCTTGTTGAAATTCTGGAAACCGGGAGGAAGCCCGCCGGGAAGACCCGGAAGCCCGCCGGCAATGCCCTTGCCGCCACCGCCGCCGAGCAGCCCGGCAATGTCGTCCTCGGTCGGCATCTTGCCGCCGCCAAGGCCACCCATGCCGCCGTCTCCGCCACCACCGCCGCCACCGAACATGGCGGCGAGGCCCTTCAGTCCGCCCATCTTGCGGATCTTCTTCATCGCGCCTTCCATCTCCTGGTGCATCTTGATCACCCGGTTGACGTCCTGCACGGTGGTGCCCGATCCCTTGGCGATGCGGATCTTGCGCTTGGCGTTGAGCAGGCCGGGCTTCTCGCGCTCCTTGGGCGTCATCGATCCGATGATCGCGTCCATGTGCACCAGCACCTTGTCCTCGATGCCGCTCGCCTGCATCGCTGCCTTGGCCTTTTTCATGCCCGGCATCATGCCCGCCAGCGCGCCGAGGCCGCCCATCTTGGTCATCTGCCGCAACTGGGTGCGCAGGTCGTTCATGTCGAACTGACCCTTGGCCATCTTGGCGGCGAGCTTGTCGGCGTCTTCCTTCTCGACCGTCGCCGCCGCCTTCTCGACCAGGCTGACGACATCGCCCATGCCCAGGATGCGGCCCGCGACACGGCCCGGATGGAACGGCTCGATCGCGTCCATCTTCTCGCCCATGCCGACGAACTTGATCGGACGGCCGGTGACGGCCCGCATCGAGAGCGCCGCACCGCCGCGCGCATCGCCATCCATGCGGGTGAGCACCACGCCCGTCAGCGGCACCTGATCCGAGAAGTTCTGGGCGACGTTGACCGCGTCCTGACCGGTGAGCGAGTCGACGACGAGCAGGATTTCCTTGGGCGTCGCCTCGGCAGCCACCGCCTTCATCTCGTCCATCAGCTGCTGGTCGACATGCAGACGGCCCGCGGTATCGAGCATCACGACGTCGAACGACTGCAACTTGGCCGATTGCAGCGCGCGCCGCGCGATATCGACCGGCATCTGGCCCGCGACGATCGGCAGTGTGGCGACATTGATCTGCTCGCCCAGCACCTTGAGCTGTTCCTGCGCCGCCGGACGCTGCACGTCGAGCGAGGCCATCATGACCTTCTTGCCGCGCTTTTCCTTGAGCAGCTTGGCGATCTTGGCGGTGCTGGTGGTCTTGCCCGATCCCTGCAGACCGACCATCATGATGACGG
>NZ_LSIS01000198.1:0-22985 GCF_001556365.1 Blastomonas sp. CCH1-A6
TGACGACGATCTGCGGCTGGCGCACAAGACGACCGACCGGGATTGCTATGACGCTCCCCGTCGCGAGGCTGCAGCGCAGCAGGGCGCGGACGAGGTGTTGTTCACCGATGCTGGCGGCGCGCTGACCGAGGGGAGCTTTACCAGCCTGTTCGTCGAGCGCGACGGTCGGCTGCTCACCCCATCACTTGTCCAGGGCCTGCTGCCCGGCGTGCTCAGGCGCGAGCTGATCGAGCAGGGCAGGGCGGTGGAGGCGCGGCTGGTGCCCGGCGACCTGACAGACGGCTTCTGGCTGGGCAATTCGCTGCGCGGGCTGATGCGGGCGCGGCTGATCGGTTGACCGCTGGGTCACCTGATCGACCTCCATCCGACGTTCGCCGAAAAGCTGAACCATCGCCTATGCCGTGGTTCACAGCGCGTACAGCCGATTCAGGCACATTGCGTGCACCCCAAGCAGAACTATCCACGGTGCTGCTTGATTCGCCCGTCGGGGGCACCAGATGGTCCTTCCGATGTAACCCCGCAGGCCATTCCC
Organism: Blastomonas sp. CCH1-A6; assembly: GCF_001556365.1. Taxonomy (NCBI): domain Bacteria; kingdom Pseudomonadati; phylum Pseudomonadota; class Alphaproteobacteria; order Sphingomonadales; family Blastomonadaceae; genus Blastomonas; species Blastomonas sp. CCH1-A6. The sequence goes on from NZ_LSIS01000198.1 coordinate 533, forward strand.
CCGAACCGGGCCTGCGGACACATGACAAGAGACGAACCATGACTACTATCCTCAAGTCGGATCTGTTCCGCAATTTCCTGGGCGGTTTTGCCATCGGCGCGATCGCGATGTTCGTGCTGCTGCCCGAAGACGGCCGTGCCGAAAGCGCGCGGCCCGCTATCGAGAGTTCGATCCTGAAATGAACCTGCCTTCGCGTCTTCTCCCCATCCTGGCCGGCATCGGCCTGTTCGGCGCGGCCCTGACCGTGCTGGAGCCCGCTGCCCTGGCTGCGGAAGAGGCGAAGATCATCCCGGCGCCGAAGCTCAAGGCAGCCGAATCGGGCAAGCAGGCGGTCGCGATTTTTGCCGGCGGCTGCTTCTGGGGCGTCGAGGGCGTGTTCAGCCATATCAAGGGCGTGAATAGCGCCGTCTCCGGTTATCATGGCGGCGGCAAGGCTAATGCGACCTATGACGAGGTGTCGAGCGGCAGCACGCGCCATGCCGAGGCGGTCCGCGTGGTCTATGATCCTGCGCAGGTCAGCTATGGCCAGCTGCTGCAGGTCTTCTTTTCGGTGGTCGCTGATCCCACGACGCTGAACCGTCAGGGACCCGATAGCGGCACCCAATATCGCACCGCATTGGTGCCGGTAAGCAAGTCGCAGTCGCAGGTGGCGCGCGCCTATATTGCAGAGCTCGACAAGTCGGGGGCGTGGAAACGCAAGATCGTCACGGCGGTCGAGCCGTACAAGGCCTTCTATCCGGCTGAAACCTATCACCAGGACTTCATGTTCAAGAATCCGGCTCACCCTTATATCGTCCGTTGGGATGCGGTGAAGGTGAGCAATCTCAAGCGGACCTTCCCGGCACTCTTTATTGCCAAGCCCGTGCGCGGCTGAGCCCGGTCGGGCCATTGCAACCTGCGGGCGGGATGCGTAGATAAGCGCCATGTCGACCGTCACAGACCAGGCCCACAAGCATCACGAGCACGAGGGCGAAGACCTTGCCGTCGCCGCGCGGCGTTCGCTCGAAGCTGCGGGCGAGCAGTGGACCGAGATGCGCGAGTCGATCTTTGCCGCCCTGGCCGAGATCGAAAAGCCGGCATCGGCCTATGACATTGCCGATTCCGTCAGCCGCAAGCGCGGCAAGCGGGTGGCGCCCAACTCCGTCTATCGCATTCTCGACCTGTTCGTGCGCACCAATCTTGCGCGCCGGGTAGAGAGCATCAACGCCTATATCGCCAATTCGCACCCGGGATGCGTGCACGATTGCATATTCCTGGTGTGCGATTCCTGCGGAAACGCGACGCATATCGATGATGATGGGCTGTCGCGCAGCGTTCGCAGGACGGCAGAATCGGCGGGCTATGTCGATATACGCCCGGTCATAGAGGTGCGCGGACGCTGCGCAGCCTGTGACTGAAATCCGCGTTTGCGGAACTGTCCAAAAAACTTTACACTCCAGACCGTCATCCGGGTCGATCATTCGACAGAACCCAAAAATGGGTCTAGGATTCGCGGTTGAAAGGGAATTCAATGACCAATCTGCCCGAAACGCCATTGCTGGACACCGTCAAGACCCCGGCAGACCTGCGTCAGCTGAAACCGACCCAATTGCGCCAGTTGGCCGACGAACTGCGCCAGGAAGTGATTTCGGCGGTATCGGTCACCGGCGGGCATCTGGGCGCGGGCCTCGGCGTGGTCGAACTGACCACCGCGATCCATTATGTATTCGACACCCCGAACGATCGCCTGATCTGGGACGTTGGCCACCAGTGTTATCCGCACAAGATCCTGACCGGCAGACGCGACCGCATCCGCACGCTGCGCACCGGCGGGGGGCTGTCGGGCTTCACCAAGCGTAGCGAGAGCGAATATGATCCCTTCGGCGCGGCGCACAGCTCGACCTCGATCTCGGCCGCGCTCGGCTTTGCCACTGCCAACCAGATGAGCGGCGCGCCCGGCAAGGCGATCGCAGTGATCGGCGATGGCGCGATGAGCGCCGGCATGGCCTATGAGGCGATGAACAATGCCGAACGCGCGGGCAACCGGCTGGTCGTCATCCTCAACGACAACGACATGTCGATCGCGCCGCCGGTGGGCGGGCTTTCGGGCTATCTTGCACGCATCGTCTCGAGCCGCGAATTCCTGGGCGTCCGCGAAGCGCTGAAGCGGCTCGCGCGCAAGCTGCCGCGCAGCCTGCACCAGGCCGCGCGCAAGACCGACGAATATGCCCGCGGCATGGCGATGGGCGGCACCTTGTTCGAGGAACTGGGCTTCTATTATGTCGGCCCGATCGACGGGCACAATCTCGACCAGCTCGTGCCAGTGCTCGAGAATATCCGCGACGCCGCCGAAGGGCCGTGCCTGGTCCATGTCGTGACGCAGAAGGGCAAGGGCTATGCCCCGGCCGAAGCTGCAGCGGACAAATATCATGGCGTCGCCAAGTTCGATGTCGTCACCGGCAAGCAGGACAAGGCTGCGGCTGGCCCGCCGGCCTATCAGAACGTGTTCGGCGAAACGCTGGCCAAGCTGGCGGAGACCGACCCCACGATCTGCGCGATCACCGCCGCAATGCCCTCGGGCACCGGCGTCGACAAGTTCGCGCAGGCGCATCCGGACCGCAGCTTCGATGTCGGCATTGCCGAGCAGCATGCGGTGACCTTCGCCGCGGGGCTTGCCGCACAGGGCATGCGCCCGTTCTGCGCGATCTACTCTACCTTCCTGCAGCGCGCCTATGACCAGGTGGTCCACGATGTCGCCATCCAGAACCTGCCGGTGCGCTTCGCGATTGACCGCGCCGGGCTGGTCGGGGCGGATGGTTCGACCCATGCCGGATCGTTCGACATCACCTATCTTGCCACGCTGCCCAACATGGTGGTGATGGCCCCCGCTGACGAAGCGGAACTGGTGCACATGACCTATACCGCCGCCTGCCACGACAGCGGCCCGATCGCCTTCCGCTATCCGCGCGGCAATGGCGTGGGCGTCGCCCTGCCGGAGGTTCCCGAGCGGCTCGAGATCGGCAAGGGCCGCATCGTGCGCGAAGGCAAGAAGGTCGCGATCCTCTCGCTCGGCACGCGCCTCGCCGAGGCGCAGAAGGCCGCCGACGTGCTCGACGCCAAGGGTCTTTCGACGACGGTCGCCGACTTGCGCTTTGCCAAGCCGCTCGACGAGGAGATGATCCGCAAGCTGCTCGCCACCCACGAGGTGTGCGTGACGGTGGAAGAGGGCGCGATCGGGGGCCTCGGCGCGCATGTGCTGACCATGGCGTCGGACGAGGGCCTGATCGATGCGGGCCTCAAGCTGCGCACGCTGCGCCTGCCCGACGTGTTCCAGGACCAGGACAAGCCCGAAAAGCAATATGCCGAAGCCGGGCTCGATGCCGACGGTATCGTGGAGACCGTGCTCAAGGCACTGCGCCACAACAGCGCCGGCGTCTCGGTGGTGGGGGATGGCGCGCGGGCCTGATCCCGATCCCATCTCGGCTCCAGAAACAAGAAAGCCCGGCGAATCTGACGATTCGCCGGGCTTTCTTGTAACCTGTCTGCGCGCTTATTGCGGCGGAACGGCAGCCTTGGCATCCTGGCCGTCGCCCTCGGGCGCGGCGACGATGTCGCGGGTGGTGGCACCCTTGTCGGTGGTCTGCGTCTTGGGATCGCCGACCTGCGAACGGATGGCGGCATCGGGCGTGCCGGCGCGGTTCAGGGCGGCGCCCTCGACACCGCTGCGCGGCTGCGGGCCGCCGAACAGCGCATCGAGCGCCTGCTGGCTGGCAGAGACCGACTGCGGACGTGCCGCGCCGGGGGTCGGCGGGGTCAGCGAGAAATCGGGTGGGATCACAAGCGGCGCCTGGCGCGAGACGGCGAACTCGTCCGGCCGGTCGCGGTTGAAGATGCCGCCGCTCGATCCGCAGGCCGAAAGCGCCGCGGCTGCGAGGGAAACACCGGCGATCAGGGCAAGTTTGCGCCCGGAATTAAGCATCATAATTCTCCGTCTTGGCAGCCGTAGCTTCTCCGCTAGGCCCGCCAGCCTGAACCCCCGATTTAGGGCCTTCAGATTTCGCGGCTTTGTCGCCGATTATCAGAACGCGGGCAAGCAATAACAGCACGCCGATGGTGATCGCGGCATCCGCGATGTTGAAGATCATGAACGGCCGGAAGGCGCCGAAATGCAGGTCCGCATAGTCGACGACATAGCCCAGCCGCGCGCGATCGATGATATTGCCGAGCGCCCCGCCCAGGATCATGCCCAGCGCCAGGATGTCGCCGCGCGCGCGCTCCTTGAACATCCACAGCAACACGATGGTGGCGATGATGCCGGTCAGCACGACGAGCATCCAGCGCGCGGTTTCGGTCTCTGCGGTGAGAAAGCCCATCGAGACGCCACGATTTTCCGCCCAGGTGAGGTTGAAGAACGGCGTGATCTCGATCTGCAACCGGCTGCTGAGCGCGAGCGGGCCCGCGACGATGAACTTGGCGAGCTGGTCGATAACGAGAATGGCAAGCGCCAGGACAACGCCCTCGGTGCGAAAGCGGGTGAGGGTCATGCTGTTGCTCCCGCATGCGCCAACCCGTCATGCTGAACTCGTTTCAGCATCCATCGTGCCCCAGCAGCCGAAGCCGTGTGGGGAGAAATGGACCCTGAAACAAGTTCAGGGTGACGGGATACGACCGGCTGCACCATCACGCCAGCATCTCCGAGCAACGACCGCACAGCGCGCCGTCTTCAGTCACCTCGGGCAGATGCCGCCAGCAGCGGCCACATTTGTGGTGGCTGGTGCGGGTGACGCTGATCGTCTCGCCGCCAGTCGTCGAAACATCGGCGGTGATGAAAAGTTCTGCCAGCTCGGTGGCGCTAAGCTGTCCATCCGGCACGGCATCGGCTGCGATCTTGACTTCTGCCTCCAGGCTCGAGCGGATGACCTTGTCGCGGCGGAACGGCTCGATCGCGCCGGTCACGCTGTCCTTGAGGTCGCGCAAGCGGCTCCAGCGCCCCATCAGTTCGCCGCCATCGCCCAGCTCGGGCAGTTCCGGCCATTCCAGCAGGTGCACGCTGCCTGCATCCGGGTAGCGCGTACCCCATACCTCTTCGGCGGTGAACACCAGCACCGGCGCAGCATAGCGGACCAGGGCCTCGAACAGCACATTGAGCACGGTGCGATAGGCGCGGCGCTTGAGCGTGCCTTGTGGGGCCGCCGGGCCGATATCACAGTACAAGCAATCCTTGCGGATATCGAAGAAGAAGGCCGACAGGTCGTTGTTCGCGAAATCGGCCAGCGTGCGGACATAGGTGTTGTAGTCGAAATCCTCGACCGCCTTCCGCAGCTTCGCGTCCATGTCGGCGAGCAGGTGCAGCACATAGCGCTCGAGCTCGGGCATGTCCTCGACTGCGACCTTCTCGCTGTCCTCGAACCCGGCGAGCGCGCCGAGCAGGTAGCGGAAGGTGTTGCGCAGCTTGCGATACTGGTCGGACACGCCGGCGAGGATTTCCTTGCCGATCCGGTGATCCTCGGTGAAATCGACCGACAGCGCCCAGAGCCGCAGGATGTCCGCGCCCGAATCCTTGATCAGCGTCAGCGGATCGATGGTGTTGCCGAGCGACTTGGACATTTTCATGCCCTTGGCGTCCATGGTGAAGCCGTGGGTCAGCACCGCCTTGTACGGCGCGCGGCCGCGCGTGCCGCAGCTCTGCAACAGGCTGGACTGGAACCAGCCGCGATGCTGGTCCGATCCTTCGAGATACAGGTCAGCGGGGCTCTGCAGGTCGGGCCATTTGCCGCTTTCCAGCACGAAGGCATGGGTGCAGCCGCTGTCGAACCAGACATCGAGAATGTCGGTGACGCGCTCATAGTCCGCCGGATCATAATCCGGGCCGAGCAGGGCAGGGGCGTCGGCCTCGTTCCAGCCGTCCACCCCGCGTTCGCGGATCGCCGCGACGATGCGCGCATTGACCGCAGCGTCCTTCAGATACTGGCCGGTCTTGCGATTGACGAACAGCGTGATCGACACGCCCCAGGCGCGCTGGCGGCTGATCACCCAGTCTGGGCGACCCTCGACCATCGACCGGATGCGGTTCTCGCCCTTGGCGGGCACCCAGCGGGTGTCGCTGATCGCCTGAAGCGCGGTTCCGCGCAGCGTGTCGCCCGTCGCCAGCGGCGTATCCATCGGGATGAACCATTGCGGGGTGCAGCGGAAGATCACGCGCGCCTTGGAGCGCCAGCTGTGCGGATAGCTGTGCTGGAAGGCACCTGCCGAAAGCAGCGCTCCTGCGGCGCGCAGGTCCTCGCAGATCGGGCCGTCCGGCGCGTTGAACTTGGGATTGATCACCGACATCCGCCGCTCGTCCGCGCCGCCGAGCCAGGCCCAGTCGTCGCGATAGCGTCCGTCGCTCTCGACCGCGAACACCGGCTCCAGCCCGTGCGCCTTGCACAGGTCGAAATCGTCCTCGCCATGGTCGGGCGCCATATGGACAAGACCCGTACCCGCATCGGTGGTAACGAAATCGCCGGGCAGGAAGGGGCGCGGCTTGGCGAAAAACCCGCCGAGGGCGTGCATCGGGTGGCGGGCGGTGGCTCCGGCGAGGTCGGAGCCCGTATAAATCTCGCGCTTCCTTCCGGTCATTTGTGCGCCCAAGGACACTATCGACGGATTGATTGCACGTGATCCAGAGAAGTCTATTTTGGACAGCGTCGCATTCAGTCTGGCGATAAAGCTGTCAACGAGGCTGGAAGCGACAAGAAACGGACGTGAGAGAACCAACCCGTTTTCCGCCGCAATGCGCTCGGCATCGATTGTGCCAGCTTGGGGGGCATTTCCGTCGTCTGTCAGTGCGTCTAGACACAAATATAGCAGTGTATACTCAACCTCCGGCCCATAAGCGAGCGCCTGGTTCACCGGGATCGTCCAGGGCGTGGTCGTCCAGATCACCGCATAGGCACCGACCAACTCGGGCGCATTGGGCGCGTCGACGATCTCGAACGCGACATCGATCTGCGTGCTCGTGACGTCCTGATATTCGACCTCGGCCTCGGCGAGCGCGGTCTTTTCCACCGGCGACCACATCACCGGCTTGGCCCCGCGATAGAGCTGGCCGCTTTCGGCGAACTTCATCAGCTCCTGCACGATCGTCGCCTCGGCGGCGAAGTCCATCGTCAGGTACGGATTGTCCCAGTCGCCGTTGATGCCCAGGCGCTTGAGCTGCTCGCGCTGGGTATCGACCCAGTGCTGCGCATAGGCGCGGCATTCGGCGCGGAACGCTACGGGGTCGACCTCGTCCTTGTTCAGCTTCTTCTTGCGATATTGTTCCTCGACCTTCCACTCGATCGGCAGACCGTGGCAGTCCCAGCCGGGAACGTACGGCGCGTCCTTGCCAAGTAGCGACTGGGTGCGGCAGACCATGTCCTTGAGGATATGGTTGAGCGCATGGCCGATATGCATGTCGCCATTCGCATAGGGCGGGCCATCGTGCAGGATGAACTTTTCGCGGCCGCGGCGCGCATCGCGCAGCTGCTTGTAGAGGTCCTGTTCCTGCCAGCGCGCCAAAATCGCCGGTTCCTTCTGGGCGAGCCCGGCCTTCATCGGAAAGTCGGTCTGCGGCAAAAAGACGGTGTCTTTATAGTCGGCGGCGGTGCTGGCGGATTGGTCGGTCATAGTGGCTGGCGCTTACGGCGCGGCGGCGTTTCAGGCAAGCAATTCCCGCGCGCGGTCACAGTCGGCATCGATCTGGCGCTTGAGTTCGTCCCAATCGGCGAACTTCGCTTCGGGCCGGATGAAATGGCGCAGCGCCACCTCGATCGTCTGGCCGTACAGGTCTTCGGAAAAATCGAAGAAATGCGGCTCGAGCAATTCCTTGGGCGGATCGAATTGCGGGCGGATGCCCAGGTTCGCCGCGCCCTTCAGCACCCGGCCGTCGGGCAGATGCCCGGTCACCGCATAGACCCCGTATTTCGGGCGCAAATAGCTGCCCATGTCGAGATTGGCGGTGGGAAAGCCGAGCAGCCGTCCGTTCTTGTCGCCATGCTGGACAATGCCCTGCACCGCGAAGGGCCGGGTCATCAGCCGCTCGGCCTCATCGGGGCGGCCCTCGGTCAGGCACTGCCGGATGCGGCTCGACGAGATCACGACGTCATCGGTGCTCACCGGGCCGACCGCTTCGCTGCGCAGGCCGAGCAAAGCGCCAAGATCGCGCAGCACCTGGATATTGCCGCCACGGCCCTTGCCGAAGGTGAAATCCTCGCCGGTCACCACGCCAACCGCGCCGAAGCGTTCGATCAGCAGATCGGCGATGAAGCTTTCCGCACGGGTTTCGGCCAATGTCTTGTCGAAGGCGAAGACCAGCATTGCGTCCGCGCCGGCATCAGCGAACAGGCGCTGGCGCTGATCGAGGCTGGTGAGGCGGAAGGGCGGGGTGTCGGGCTTGAAATAGCGCACCGGGTGCGGATCGAAGGTAGCGATGATCGCGGGGCGGCCTTCGCCCTTCGCCCAGCGGATGGCGCGTCCGGCCACGGCCTGATGACCGGCATGAAAGCCGTCAAAATTGCCCAGCGCGATGATGCCCCCGCGCAAACTGTCCGGCAGCCGCTCGCTGCCCTCCACCCTCAACATGTGCGCCCTATAGGCCCTTGCCCGGCAGGGGTTCAATGCCCTGTTTGAGGATGCGCAGCGTATTGCCGCCCATCACCGCGCGGATTTCCGACTCGGTAAAGCCGATGTCCATCAGCGCCTGCGTCACCTGCACGATCTGGCTGGTATCGAAGCGCGTCGTCACCGCGCCGTCGAAATCGCTGCCGAGCGCGACATGCTCGATACCGACGAGGTCGCGCACGTGCTTGATCGACCTGGCGATCATCTTCGGATCGGTCGAGCAGATCGCGCCGTCCCAGTACCCGATGCCGATGATGCCGCCGGTCGCGGCGACGGCGCGGATCTCGGAGTCGGACAGGTTGCGATTGACGCCGCACACCGCCTGCACGCCGCCATGGCTGGAGACGACGGGGCGACGCGCCATTGCCAGGATATCGGCGACTGTCTTGTGGCTCGAATGCGCGATATCGACGATGATGCCCTTCGCCTCCATCGCACGCACCATCCTGCGACCGAACGGGGTCAGCCCGCCCTTGCGCTCCCCGTGCATCGATCCGGCGAGCTCGTTGTCGAAGAAATGCACCAGTCCCGCCATGCGCATGCCGACGCTATAGAGCCGGTCGAGATTCTCCGCCTTGCCCTCGAGATTCTGCAACCCCTCGACCGAATAGAGCGCGCCGGTCACCTGCTTGCCCGCAGCGCGCGCCGCGAGGAGCTTGTCGATATCGGCAGGCTTGCGGACCAGCATCAGCCTGCCGCCGGAATCCTTGGCCGCCGTTTCGAGCCGCTGGCCATGCCACATCGAGCGTTCGTGCACCGAGAACCAGGTCCGCACCGGCTGCAGCTGCGCCATGGCGAGCAGGGTGATATTGTCGGTATCGGCCGAGTTGCTGTCGTAGTTCTGCCCCTTGGGCGTCTTGGAGACCGACGAGAAGACCTGCAGCGCGACATTGCCCGCCTCGAGCCGGGGCAGGTCGATCTGGCCGCGGCTCGCCTTGTCGAGCAGGTCGCGCTTCCACAGCAGGGTGTCGCCGTGCAGGTCGGCAATCTGCAGCGTCGCGTGCAGCGCCTTCGCATCGGCGCGGATGGTCGGCAGCGGTTCGTCGGTGACGACGTTCGTCTGCTTTTCGAACAGCCCGGGCAGCACGGTGACGGTGAAGATCAGCCCTGCGACGACGAGCAGGACCAGCCCCAGCAGAAGCTTGCGGATCACCGCCGCACCAAGGTTACGAAACTGAACGCAGGGCGGTCGCGATGCTCGGGATCGGCGGGATGATCGGTGCGTGCGCTTTCCTGCCAGATTTCCGCGTCGAAGGCCGGCATGTGCGTGTCGCCGGGCACGTCGGCATGCACCTCGGTCAGCTCGATACGGTCGGCGTGCGGCAGGAACAGGGTGAAGATTTCAGCGCCGCCGATCACCGCGACATGCGGCGCATTGGCCGCTGCAATGGCTTCGTCCATGCTGTGCACGACCTCCGCGCCATCCTCCGCCCAGTCCTCATCGCGGGTGAGCACGATATGGCGACGACCGGGCAGCAGGCCGGGCAGGCTGTCGAAGGTCTTGCGGCCCATGATCATCGGCCGGCCCTGAGTCAGCGCCTTGAAATGGCGAAGGTCCATCGGCAGGTGCCAGGGCAGGGTGCCGTTCGCGCCGATCACGCCATTGCGCGCGCGGGCGAGGACCAGAAAGATCTCGGGATGGTTCATGATTCCGCCCCTGAAGGTTCCAGCGTGATGCGTGTCACGTGCCCCATCTTGCGACCGGGAAGCGCGCGGTGCTTGCCATAGAGGTGCAGATGGTTGGCGGGATCGGCGAGCAGCTCGGGCCAGCCATGCGCCGCCTCGCCGATCAAGTTGCGCATTTCGGCGCGATCGCAGGCAAGCGCGGTCTCGCCCAGCGGCAGGCCACAGATCGCGCGGATATGGTTCTCGAACTGGCTGGTGAACGCACCCTCGATCGTCCAGTGGCCGCTATTGTGCACGCGCGGGGCCATTTCGTTGAACACCGGGCCGTTGCCTGTGGCGAAGAATTCCAGCGTCAGCACGCCGACATAATCGAGCTTTTCCGCGACCTTGGCAGCAAGCTGGCGCGCGGCGGGCACCTGCGCCTGGATCGCCGCGCTGGCAGGAACGCTCGACAGGTCGAGAATCCCTGCGACATGGACATTCTCGGCGCTGTCCCAGAAGCGGATCTCGCCCTGGGGCGAGCGCGCGAGGATGACCGAGAATTCGGCATCGAAGGTCACGAAACCCTCGATGATCGCCGGAACACCGCCAGCCTCATGCCAGCGCGCGACCGGATCGTCGCCGGGCATCACGCGCGCCTGGCCCTTGCCGTCATAACCCATGCGGTTGGACTTGATGATGGCAGGCGTGCCCGCAACCTGCATCGCGGCGGCGACGTCCGCCTCGGTCTCGGCAAAGCCGAACGGTGCGGTGCGTCCGCCGAGTTCGGCGACGAAGCGCTTCTCGTCGATCCGGCTCTGCGCGACCTCGAGCGCCCGCGGCGAGGGGCGCAAGGGAACCAGGTCCGCGATGCCATCGAGCGGCGCGACCGGCACATTCTCCCATTCATAGGTCACGACGTCACAGGCCTCGGCGAAGCTGGCGAGCGCGGCGCTGTCCGAATAGTCGGCGCTGGTGGTCTCGGCCGAGACCTCGCCCGCCGGGCTGGTCGTCTCGGGCGCGAAGACATGGCAGCGATAGCCGAGCTGCGCGGCGGCAAGACTGAGCATCCGCCCGAGCTGCCCTCCGCCCATGATGCCGATGGTGCTGCCGGGAGGGATCATGTCGCTCATGCCGGACGTTCGCCCACCGAATCGCTCTGCGCCGCGCGCCAGGCATCGAGCCTTTCGGCCAGCACGGGATCATGGAGCGCCAGGATCGAGGCGGCGAGCAGCCCGGCATTCTTCGCGCCAGCAGGCCCTATGGCCAGCGTGCCCACCGGAATGCCGCCGGGCATCTGGACGATCGACAACAGGCTGTCCATGCCGCTGAGCGCCTTGCTCTGCACCGGCACGCCGAGCACGGGCAGCCGGGTCATGCTGGCGACCATGCCGGGCAGATGCGCCGCGCCGCCTGCTCCCGCGATGATGACCTGAAAGCCCGAATCGACCGCCGTCTTGGCGAAGTTTACTAGCCGGTCGGGGGTGCGATGGGCCGAGACTATGCGGCATTCATGCGCCACACCGAGCTCGTCGAGCACCGCTGCGGCGCCCGACATGGTGTCCCAGTCCGACTGGCTGCCCATGATGATGGCGACACGGGGCGCTCCGGCGGTCTGGCGGTCGGGCGTTTCAAGTGGCTCGGCCACGCATGTCTCTCCGCGTAATTGCTGGTCTCGCCAGGGTCTTAAAGGCAAAGCCTGAGACCCGCAATCACCCTGCACGCGAAAAGCATCGAGCCGCGCCTGGGCGCGCGATTGTCCCGCTTGTGCACAGATTATACATGGTGAATGTGATTTAAATCATGCCTGGCTTGGCCTTGCTTGCTATGCCGGAGGTTCAAGGGACCGCGCCGGGGATAGTTGCAGGCACAAAGATGAAGATGACCGATGTGCAAGGCGGCCCGGGTGGACAACCACCCCAGGCTGACGTGGCGTTGAGCCACGAGCAGCTCGCCCTGTTGTGCGCTGACCTCAAGCACCAGAATGCGCTGCTGATCGCCCGCGTGCGCCAGCTCGAGGACGAGATCTGCCGCGATACGCTGACCCCATTGTTCAACCGCCGCTATTTCGAGCAGGCGGTGGCGAGCGCGATCGCGCATTGCCAGCGTTACCAGAGCCGTGCGGCCCTGCTGTTCGTCGATGTCGACGACCTGAAGCTGATCAACGACACTTTCGGCCACGCGGCCGGCGACGAGGCGCTGCGCTGCGTCGCAAGGGTGCTGCTCGACAATGTCCGTTCGACCGATGTCGTCGCGCGGATCGGCGGGGACGAATTTGCCCTGATCCTGGGCGCGATCGGCGAAGGCGATGTCGAGCACAAGGTCGCGCAGCTGACCGCCGGGATCGCGGCCTGCCGTGTCGGCCATGGCGAGGCGGCAAGCAGCCTGTCGGCGACCTTCGGCCATGCCTTCATCCACCCCGATGACGAGGCGGAAAAGGTGCTGGCGCGGGCCGACGACCATATGTACCGGCTGAAGCGGACGCGCGCGACCGCGCGCTGAACCTCCTCCGGTCGTCCTCCGGTCGTCCACGCGGACATTTGCCGTGTCTTAAACCTTTTGCTTTACCGGGTTTTACATGCGCCCGTGGCAAAAGATCCTTCTCGCAATCGCGTTCAGCGTCGTCGCCACGCTTGTGGCGCTGGAAACGCTGGTCCTCGCGACGGGCGAGCCGATCGAATTCATCTACTGGGCCTTTGGCATCATCTGCCCGATCTTCGTCTCGGCGCCGACCAGCTATGTGCTGGTTCGTCAGGCCGAGGCAAACCGGCGGCTCAATCTCGAACTGCTGGTGGCGCAGCGCGAGCTTCTCACGCGGGCGGACCGCGATCACCTGACCGATGTGCTCAGCCGTGCCGCCTTTTACCGCCATGCCGCTGCCTATGCGGGCGACGCGCCGGCGAGCGTGCTGCTGGTCGATATCGACCATTTCAAGGCGATCAACGATGGCCATGGACATGCGCTTGGCGACGCCGCGCTGAGGCTGGTCGCATCGACGCTGCAGGCGGCCCTGCGACCCGACGATCTTCTCGGCCGGGTCGGCGGCGAGGAATTCGCGGTGCTGCTGAGTGAAATGCCGTTGCCGCTGGCGCTGGCGATCGCCGAGCGGGCCCGCGGCGCCATCGCCGGATTGTGCATGCGATCGGCAGATGGCTCGCGGGTCGGCCTTTCGATCTCGATCGGCGTGGCAAGCTATGATGCAGGAGCTTCGCTCGACGCTGCGCTCGCGCAGGCGGATGAAGCCATGTACCGCGCCAAGCGCGAGGGACGCAATCGCGTGATGGTTGCCCATTGAAGCGATGCTTGCCGACCTGGTCATCGCGACCTGAGTGGCGGATGATTGCAAGCTTATCGGACCCTTATCGGTGCTTCGGACCAAGTCAGGGCGCATTTGGTTAGTCTTAAACTTTCCAGATTAACCGGCTTTCCATGAGCCCGCTCAAGAAAATCCTGTTCTGTGTCGCGTTTGGCGTCCTGGTGACTTTGGTTGGTCTAGAGGCGATGGTGCATGCGCTGCACGAAAGTGTCGATTGGCCGTTCTGGGTCTTTGCTGTTGTATCGCCCGCTGCCGTTACGGCAACCATCAGCATCGTGCTGGTGCGACAGATCGAGGCCAATGGCCAGCTCGCTGCGCAATTGCTCGACATGCAGACGGATCTGCTGATCCGGGCCGATCGGGATGCGCTGACCGGGGTGATCAATCGCGCAGCCTTTTATCGCGATGCTGCTGCCTATTCCGACGAGGCTCCCGCCTGCGTGCTGCTGGCCGATATAGACCATTTCAAGGCGATCAACGACGAGCATGGCCATGCTGCCGGGGATGAGGCGCTGAAGCTGGTGGCATCGACTCTGCAGGCGGCGCTGCGACCCGACGATCTGCTGGGGCGCGTCGGCGGCGAGGAATTCGCGATGCTGTTGTGCGGCCTGCCGTTCGGGCTGGGCATGACGATCGCCGAACGCGCTCGCGGTGCCATTGATGCGCTGGATTTCCGATCGCCCGAGGGGGAACCGATTGCGCTGTCGATCTCGGTCGGGGTTGCGCCCTATCGTGCCGGCTGGTCGCTCGACAATGCGCTCGCGCAGGCCGACGCGGCGATGTACGGCGCGAAGCGGAGCGGTCGCAACCGGGTGCATGCGGCGGCGTGACATCCGGCACCGCCTGCAAGGTTGCAACCTGTTGATTGCGCTGCAATGTTGATCCCTCGAGACAAGAGGGGTTTGCCATGAAGATGAAGTTGCTGGGCGCGCTGATGGGCTGTGCCATGCTTGCGATGCCGGCGATTGCGCAGCCGGGACCGCCCCAGGCCGCGCCGGCGGTCGATTATGCGGTCCAGCTGCAGCAGGGCGATGTCATCCTGAAGGATTTCCGCTTCGGCACCGGCGAGGTGCTGCCCGAATTGCGCATGCATTATGCGACGCTCGGCACGCCGAAGCGCGACGCGAAAGGCCGTGTCACCAATGCGGTCATGGTGCTGCATGGGACCGGCGGTACCGGGCTGCAGTTCCTGCAACCGCAATTCGCCCAGGAGCTGTTCGGGCCCGGCCAGCCGCTCGATATCACCAAATACTACATCATCCTTCCCGACAATATCGGGCACGGCAAATCGTCCAAGCCCTCGGACGGGCTCAGGATGCGCTTTCCCGCCTATGATTATACCGACATGGTCCGGGCGCAGCGGCAGATGCTGGTCGAAGGGCTCAAGGTCGATCACCTGCGCCTGATCATGGGCACCTCGATGGGCTGCATGCACGGCTTTGTCTGGGGCCAGGTCGATCCGGGCTTTGTCCAGGCGATGATGCCGATGGCGTGCCTGCCGATGCCGATTGCCGGGCATAACCGCATGTGGCGCAAGGCCTCGATCGAGGGCATCAAGTCCGACCCCGCCTGGCAGGGCGGCAATTACACCAGCCCGCCGGTCATGGGCCTGCGCGTCGCCGCCAGCCTGTTGCAGGTTGCTGGCTTCGCGCCGCTCTATCTGCAAAAGGCCTATGGCACGCGCGATGCGGCCGATGCCTATATCACGCAGCGGATCGAGGCTTCCATGAAGGGCATCGACGCCAATGACATCATCTACCAGATCGAATCCTCGCGGAATTACGACCCTTCGAAGACGATCGAGAAGATGACCATGCCGGTCACCTGGATCAACTCGTCGGACGATTTCATCAATCCCTGGGACTATGGCGTCGCCGAGGATTTCGGCAAGCGGCTGCCCGATGGCAAGTATCTGCTGATCAAGGCGACCGACGACACGCGCGGGCACAGCACGCACACCTGGGCCAAGTTCTGGAAGGACGAACTGGTGGCGCTGCTCAAGCGCAGCGAGAAGTAGCCGCGCTCAGTCCTTGGGCGCGTAGGTCTGGTCGGCGCTGGGGAAGCTGCGGTCGCTCACTTCCCCGGCATAGCTTTTCACGGCAGTCTCGATGACCTCGGCAAGGTTCTCGTAGCGCTTGACGAAGCGCGCGGTGCGCTCGAACAGGCCCAGCATGTCCTCGGTGACCAGCACCTGGCCGTCGCAGCGCGCCGATGCGCCGATGCCGATGACCACGGCGGACACCGCCTCGGTCACCGCGATCGCGATCGGTTCGACCACGCCCTCGACGACGATGGCGAACGCGCCCGCTTCATCGAGCGCCTGTGCATCGGCGACGATCTTGTCCGCCTCGCTGTCCGACCTTCCGCGTGCGGCATAGCTGCCCAGGATGTTGATCGCCTGCGGGGTGAGTCCGACATGGCCGACCACGGGAATGCCGCGCTCGGTAAGGAACTTGACCGTAGGCGCCATCGCCGCGCCGCCCTCGAGCTTCACCGCCGCCGCGCCAGTCTCCTTGAGCAGACGTGCGGCGCTGGCAAAGGCGATTTCGGGCGAGGCCTCATAGCTGCCGAACGGCATGTCGATCACGACGATGCTGTGATAGCTGCCGCGCACCACCGCCGCGCCATGCGCCGCCATCATCTCGAGCGTCACCGGCACCGTGCTGGGCAGGCCATAGATCACCTGGCCCAGCGAATCGCCGACCAGCAGCATGTCGCAATGCGGATCGAGCAGCTGCGCCATGCGCGCGGTATAGGCGGTCAGCATCACCACCGGCTGCTCGGTGACGCCCGCCTTCTTGCGCCGCTGGATCGCGGGCACGGTCAGGCGCTTCATCGGCGCAGGGGTGGGATTGGCGCGGCTGGTCGAAGTGTCGAGCGTGTAGGTGGTGGACATGGACGCCGGTGTAGCGGCGGCGGGGGCAGGGTGCAAACCTAACCTATGTGCAACGCTTGCTTGCCTTGTGCGTCGGACACGGCGACAAGGCGTTGTTTCTTCTGGCTCGGGTGATTTCAGGCATGCTGCGAATCCTGGTTTTCGCACTGGCGGCGCTTGCCGCTACCGGCACGGCGCTCAGTCTGCTGACCAGCTATCGCTGGTATATCCGCATGTGGGATTTCCCCCGTCTGGGGCTGATGGTGCTCGCGCTGATCGCGCTGGTGCTGGCGATCCCGATCCTGTCCGGCTGGGCGCGCGCCATTGTCGTGGCGGCGATGCTGCTCGTGGTCGGCTGGCAGGGCTTTCGCATCTATCCCTATACGCCGCTCGCCAAGACCGAAGTCGCGCAGGCGGTGATCAACAAGGAGAACTGCATCTCCGCCTTCTCGTTCAACGTGCTGCAGACCAATCGCGACTATCAGCGCACGATCGACCTGATCGACCGCGAGGACCCCGATATCGTGCTGCTGCTCGAAACCGACGAAGGCTGGGAAAAGGCATTGAAGCCGGTGATCGACCGCTATCCGCACCGGCAATCGGCCCCACTGCCGAACCTTTACGGCCTGATCTTCCTGTCGCGGCTGCCGGTCGAGGATGCCGAGATCACCTGGCTGATCGATACCGAGACGCCCTCGGTCTTTGCGACCATCTCGACCGGGGCAGGGGCGAAATTCCGCTATATCGGCCTGCACCCGCGCCCGCCCCAGCCCGGCGAGGATACCGCGAAGCGCGACGCCGAGATCGCGATTGCCGCGCGCCATGCCAAGCTCACCGATCTGCCGGTGCTCGCCATGGGCGATTTCAACGATGTCGCCTGGTCGCGCACCTCACAGATGTTCAAGCGGATCGGCGGCTATCTCGATCCGCGCATCGGGCGCGGGCTCTATGCGACCTTCCCCGCGAACCTGCCCGGCCTGCGCTGGCCGCTCGACCATCTGTTCATGTCGCCCGATTTTACTTTGGTGCAGATGAAGGTGCTGGAAAATGTCGGGTCGGACCATCTCCCCGTCGCGGCCACGGTGTGCCTCGCGCCGCGCGCGGCCAAGGTGCTCAACGACGAGCCCGAAAAGCCCGATGCCGCCGATCGCAAGGACATGATCCTATCGATCCGCGACGGCAAGAAGGCGGCGATCGAAGAGGGCACCGCTTCGGGCGAAAAGGCGCCGAAACCCTGATCAGCGTTTCGCGGCGACCGCCTCGGCGACATTGTCGGAGAACAGCCCGTCGATGCCCGTGGCGAGGAACGCCCTGATCTCCGCGCCGACATTACCGACCGCGACCGGGCTGTCGCCGGCCTTGAAATCGGCGGGCAGGAAATAATTCTCGCGCCGGAAGGTCCAGACATGCACCTTCAGCCCGGCGGCGTGCGCATCTTTGACGATGCTCGACGGCGCGGCCAGCTTTCCGTCGGCGCTGCGCGGAATGACCATCGCCTTTTCAAGACCCACGCCATCGGCATACAGCGCGATTTCGGCCAGACCCTCGGGCGTGCTCATCGCGGCATAGGTCATGCCGGGCTGGTCGGGCGGACCGGCCACGCTCGCCATCAGTTGGATCAGCGGCAGCTTGGTCATGGCATTGAGGCGCTTGAGGTTATCGACCTCGAAGCTCTGGACGAACACCGGATCGTCCGCGCCGTCGTAACCCGCCTTGGTGAGCGTCGCGACCAGGCGCTCCTCGAGCGGCAGGCCAAGCGCGCGGAAATGGCTCGGGTGCTTGGTTTCGGGGTACAGGCCGATGCGCCGCCCCGTCTCCTGCTCGCGCCGCTTCACCAGCGCGATGATCTCGTCGAGCGTCGGCACGTCCCATTGGCCGTCATAGGCGGTGTTGGCTGGGCGCAGCTGCGGCAGACGCTCCTTGGCACGCAGCGTCTTGAGTTCGGCGAGGGTGAAATCCTCGGTGAACCAGCCGGTCAGGCTCTGGCCGTCGATGGTCTTGGTGCGCTTGCGGTCGGCAAATTCGGGGTGCGCGGCGACATCCGTGGTTTCGGAAATCTCGTTCTCGTGCCGCGCGACCAGCACGCCGTCCTTCGTGCTCACCAGATCGGGTTCGATATAATCCGCGCCCTGGTCGATCGCGCGTTCATACGATCCCAGCGTATGCTCGGGCCGCTCGCCGCTCGCGCCGCGATGCGCAATGACGATCGGTCCGTTCGCAGCCATGGCCAGCGCCAGCGCGGCCAGCATCACGCGACGACCTCGACACCCTTCCAGAAGGCGAGCCGGTCGCGGATTTCCTTCGCCGCATCCTTGGGCTCGGGATAATACCAGACCGCGTCGGTGTTGGTCTTGCCGTCGACCTGAAGTGAATAATAGCTCGCGGTCCCCTTCCACGGGCAGAAGCTGGTCGTATCGCTGGGCGTCAGCAGATCAGCGCGCACATGCTCACGAGGGAAATAATGGTTGCGCTCGATGACGACGGTATCGTCGCTCTCGGCAATGACGGTGCCGTTCCAGATGGCCTTGGGCATTTTCGGGTCTCCTCAGCTCGCGATAGTCTCGTCACCCCCGCGAAGGCAGGGGTCCCGCTTTTGCGCCGGGTCAGCGATCATAGCAGGATTCCCGCGTTCGCGGGAATGACGATGATCTATCGACAGGCCCTATACGCCCAAGCTGACAGGCATGTGACAGCCCGGCTCAGCCCAGCGCCGCCGCCCAGTCCTCGGGCTTGAAGCCGACCAGCACGCCGCCGGGATATTCCAGCACCGGGCGCTTGATGAGCGAAGGCTGTTCCACCATCAGCGCGATGGCCCTCGCCCGGTCGATCCCCGCCTTGTCGCCATCGGGCAGCTTGCGGAAGGTGGTGCCCGCCTTGTTGAGCAGCACCTCCCAACCGACCGCATCAGCCCAGGCACCCAGCTTCTCCGCGCTGATCCCGGCCTTCTTGTAGTCATGGAAGTCGTAAGCGATGCCCTGACCCTCGAGCCAGGTCCGCGCCTTCTTCATCGTGTCGCAATTGGGGATACCGTGGATGGTGATCGCGGTCATGGATTCCTCTGGTGTTGTTTCGCTCATGCAGGAAGCGATTCCTTCGCATTGTGTGGTGGCTTGCGATGAAAGCTTTTCATTCTATCGTCAAAAAAGCGATCCTTGCGCAACCGACCCCAAAGCGGACATCAACTTTGTATGCACGAATTACCGTGCTACATTTTCATGATGTGGACGCTCCGTGTGATGAATTTGTTGCTTGCCGCCTATCTCGGAGGCTTGGTCGCCAGCTACCTTATCCTGTTGGCAACTCCCAATGCCATCGCCTCGCCAACTCTTATCGTCTACCCGTTTCAGTTCGCAGCCGGCATTCTTTTGCTTACCCTACCGGGTGCACTCTGGGTTGCCGCGATTTTTCGTATGGCCAAAAATAAATGGTCGGTAGCGCGATCCTACTGCCTCGCGATTTTTTGTGGAGCTTCGATGGGAGGAACCGTTCTCTTGTTTCTTTCTCCGTCTTCGATGTCAGTTTTTGGCGTTGGAGCGTTTTTTGGCTTTATCACAGCATCCGTGTGGGCCAGTCTCAATCGTTACGTCTTGCGGGCCTTCTAAAGTCTCCAAACCACCCAATTTCGGTCTTTGGACGATCCTATCCCCGAAGCTGAAAGCGGTCTTGAAGACGGGCGCCTACTTCTAGAACGCCCCACATCCGCGTAACCAGCGACCGCCGCCCCCGCGCCCCCGCTCACCGTCGCCCGATAAACCCGCGAATATCGCGCGACAATTTGCTGAGGTCGGTCTCGTTCACGTACATCATGTGCCCGGCGTCATAGCGGGTATATTCGATGCGGTCGGTGGGGATGCCGGTGCGGGTGAGCGAATATTCCGCGCCGAAGAAGGGGGTGGCGAAATCGTACCAGCCCTGGGCGACGAGCACGCGCAGCCCGCTATTCTCGCGCAGCGCGCGGCCGATATAGGGCGCGACATTCTTGTAATAGCGCGATTCGCCGCCATTGCCGGGCAGGTCCCAGTCCCAGTCGCGCACGCCGCCGATGGTGACATATTGCCGCTCGGGGCTGAACTTCAGCTCCTGCCGCACATAGGCGTTGAGCGCGGCGGTATAGCTGCCGTCGATGCCGTAGAAGCTGGGATCGTTGTCGGGCTCTTCGCCGGCATTGTCATAATCCTTGCCGGTATAGCGCGCGTCGAGCCGTCCGACGACGAGGCCGCGATCACGCAGCAGCTCCTTGTAGAAGCGGCCCGGCGTCACGCGCAGATCGGCATTTTCCAGATACTGTTCCGACAGCCCGGTATAGCGCGCGAGCTTGGCGCGGATGCGGGCGCGTTCCTCGCCGACCAGCGCGCTGCCCTTCATCAGCGCGGGCAGATATTCGTTGGTGGCAAAGGCGCGCGCCTCCTGCGCCAGCGCATCCGGTCCCGGACCCGAGGCTGCGGGCGTGGTCTTGCCGTGGTACAGCGCGGTCACCGCCATGCTGGGGACCATCAGCACATAGGGCATCTCGTTGCCCGGAACCTCGGCTTGCGCGCCGAAATCGAGAATGGTCGAGATCAGCAGCAGGCCATTGAGCGAGACGTCATTATACGTGCCCTCCAGCTCGTTGGCGACGGCAGCGGTGCGGGTGGTGCCATAGCTTTCGCCGCCCAGGAACTTGGGCGCGTTCCAGCGGCCATTGTCGCTGAGCCACTGGCGGATGAACTGCGCGACCGATTTCGCGTCCTTGGTGACGCCCCAGAATTCCTTGGGATCGGTATCGCCCAATGCGGTTGAGAAGCCGGTGCCGACCGGATCGATGAACACGATATCGGTGACGTCGAGCAGGCTGTCGGGATTGTCGATCAGCCGATAGGGCGGTGCGCCATCGTCGCGGCCATCGCTGGGGATGGCGACGCGCTTGGGGCCGAACGCGCCCATATGCAGCCAGAGCGAGCCGGAGCCCGGACCGCCGTTGAACAGGAAGGTCACCGGGCGGTTGGGTTCGGGCGCGTCCTTGACATAGCTGACCGAGAAGATGCGCGCGCGCGGATTGCCCTTGTCGTCTTTCAGGAACGTGTCGCTCGCGGTGGCAGTATAGGCGACGCGCTGCCCCCCGAACGTGCCGCTGTGCTTGGTCACCGAGACCATCGGTTCGACCCTGGCGGCATCGACCTTGCCGGGGGGGGCCTTTTCCGGCGCCTTGCCGCCATCCTGCGCGGCGATCGGCATGGGCGACAGGCACAGGCACAGGGCCAGGGCGGACGAAGCAAAGCGGTTCAGCATATGGGGGACCCTCTCAGCGCGGAATCGTTGTTCCGTATACACTTGCGCTGATTGGCATGATCGCCCCATGCTTGGCAAGCAGTGCCGCGTCAGGCTGGCTGCAAGGGTCGCTGGCCGATCGATGTGAAGCGGCGCGGGCCGAGATCGAGCCGCAGCGGGCCGACGCGCGGGCCGGGCGGGTTGCTCTCCTCGCCGAGCACGAACGACTGGGTGACCGCATAGCGCGTGCCATCGGGTCCGTCATAGCCGATCCAGATATGCACCAGCGGCACGAACAGCATGCGGCCCTGCATCGCGATCGGCTCGATCTGGCCGAGCGGCAAGCGGATCTGGCCCTCGCAGCGCTGGGTGCTGCCGGGTTCGATATCGGCGATCTTCTGCAGGTGCGGCAGCACGCTGTCTCCGCGCATCGGGTCGATCGTTGGCGGCATGCCCTTGCGCGCCTGAACGATCGCGCCGTGCAGCGCGATGTTGCTTACGGGCATGTCGGACATGTTGGTGATGCCCAGATGATAGCGCGCGACCGCGTTCACCAGGGTCACGTCGATGCCGAGCGTCGTATAGTCGAGCAGCAGGCGCGGGACCACCGGCGCGGCAGTTTCCCCGCCCAGCTGATGTCGCTGCGGCACGCCCGGAGCAGCACCGAGCGAGGCCGACGCGCCACCGGCGGAATCGGCGAGCGCCGAATCGGGCAGGATCTCGTCCATGTCCTCCACTTCCGGCTCGGGCGGCGGAGCCATGACAGGCGCACGGGCAGGCGAGGGGGGCGG
>NZ_LSIS01000199.1:0-15553 GCF_001556365.1 Blastomonas sp. CCH1-A6
GGTCGATACACACGGCCAGGTGCTCGGCATCGTCCGCTCGCCCGACGCGCCGATCTTCGGCACCGACGTGTCGCTGCAAAAGGCGCGCACGGCGATGTTCTTCTCCAATCCCAATGCCGCAGCGAACCTGATCGCGGCCGGCGGCGGGGTGGCACCTTTCGTCCAGGCGATGCGCACCTTCCTCAACGATCCGCAGGCGCTGACCGGCAATTTCGCCTATGGCAACCGCAGCGTCGGCAATCTGGCGCGGCCGTATTTTCCCGATGGCGAACTCGGCCGTCCGCCGGGTCCGCTGTCGCGCCCGATCGAGGATTTCAACCCCTTTGCGGTCGGCCTGCAGGTTCAGCTGGTCGCGGGCAATATCATCCAACACGCGCAGTTCGTGGCCGGGGCTTCGGCCACCGACACCGCGCAGCGCTGCACCAGCCTGCCCGATGCGGCGGCGGGGCAGAACCGGTTGCAGAACGGCATCCAGATTTTCCCGGGCGGCGTGCCGATCTATCGCGGTGGCGTGCTGGTCGGGGGCATCGGCGTATCGGGTGACGGTATCGACCAGGATGACATGGTCAGCTTTCTCGGCCTCAACAATGGCGGCCAGCGGGTCGGTTCGATCGGCAATGCCGCCAATGATCGGCGCGCAGACCGGATCGTGGTGAATGTCGGCAACGCCCAGGTGCGCCTGCGCTATATCAGCTGCCCGTTCGCGCCATTCCTCGACACCAACACCCAGAACGTCTGCGAGGGTCTGTAAATGACCGTGCCGCTCGTCGCCCTCATCCCGATCGTGGCTTTCGCCGGGACTGGCGATGTGGTGGGCGATCCGGCCGTCGAGCCTGTCGCGCAACAGGGGCCGCAAACGGCCATCGCGGCACTGATCGCCGCCGATCTGGGTCGGAGCCTCGCGCTGAACGACATGACTCCGCAGCTGGCTGCACCGGCCATGGGCACGATCCGCAAGGCGGTCGTGCCGGCGCCACAGAGGCTGAGCTCGCCGCGCGCGGCAGGGGATCACAGCCTGTTCTTCTGGGGGGCAGGCGAGGACGAGCTGCTGCTCACTGCGGACCAGGAAGCGCCGCCGGCGCCGGGCGCGATGCCGCCAGCGGCGCCTGACGCGGATGCCGAAACGATCGATGCCGACGAGGCGCTGATCGACGATCGCCGCCGCCCTGGCCTCGAAAAGAAGCTGCCCGACCGCGTGACACAGGACAATCCCGGCGCGGTGCGTGCGCCCGCGCCCGAGGCGTTTCCGACCGACGAATTCCCGGTGCCTGATCGCTGGCGCATCGTCACCTCGCTCTGCCCGACCAAGGGCGGCGACCAGTCGATCTACGGCCTATATCCGAACCTTTCGAACGTCTGCCGCTCGAAGCTCGATCCCTATCACCAGAATGTGCTCAAGGGAGACCGGCCGCTGCCCGAAGGCAAGCGTCCGAGCTTCCTCAAGGAGGACGACTGGTTCTTCATCGCCAATGTCGTGTCCGACACGGTGATCGAACCGCGCAGCTTCCCGACGCCGGTGGGGGTGCAGACCACCGCGCGCCCCGACAGCCTCGACGTGTTCGGCCGCGCGGATTCGCTGGTGGTGGCGCAGACCGTGATCGCCGGTTTCTCGCTGCTCAAGGGCGAGACCGCGTACAAGCCGCCCGCTATCGAATATCGCCTCGTGCTCGCCGCGCAGGCCAATTATGTCGATGTCAATGAACGCCGCATCCTGTTCGTCGAACCCTCGCGCCCGACGCACCGCACCGACCATTTCGTCGGCGTGCAGGAAGCGTTTATCGACTATCACCTCGGCAAATACGACAGCTCGCGCTACGACTTCATCTCGCTGCGCGCGGGCATCCAGCCGATGCAGGCCGATTTCCGCGGTTTCCTGTTCCAGGACAACCAGCTCGGCATCCGCCTGTTCGGCAACCGCGACAACAACCGCTTCCAGTTCAATCTCGGCGCGTTCTGGCGACTGGAAAAGGATACCAATTCGGGCCTCAACAGCGTGGTCGATACCCCGCGCGACGACTGGGTGTTCTTCGCCAATGTCTATCGCCAGGATTTTCCGGTGGTCGGCCTGACCAGCCAGGTCTCGGTCACCTACAACATGAACCGCGAAGGCGGGCGCGAGCTCAAGATCGACGATAACGGCTTCCCGGTGCGTCCGGCGCTGCTCGGCGACCTGCGCAGCCGCGAATATGATGTCGTGTATTTCGGCTATGCGATCGACGGCCGTATCGGCCGGATCAACATCACCGGCCAAGCCTATGGCGCGTTCGGCGAGGACCGCAACAGCTTCTTCACCAGCCGCGAGGCCAAAATCCGCAGCTATTTCGGCGCAGCCGAAGTCAGTTACGACAATGACTGGGCGCGCTTCCGGCTGCAGGGCCTGTTCGCCAGCGGCGACGGCGATCCCTATAACGATACCGAGGCCGGGTTCGACGCGATCTTCGAGAACCCGATCTTCGCGGGGGCCGATACCAGCTACTGGATTCGCCAGGTCATCCCGTTCGCGGGCGGCGGTCGCGCGGTGGGCGTCAACACCCGCAACGGCATATTGAACAACCTGCGTTCCTCTAAGGAACAGGGCCAGTCGAACTTCAACAATCCGGGCACGGTGCTGCTCGGCGCAGGCGCAGATTTCGATCTGAGCACGACGACCCGCCTGTCGGCGAACGTGAACCATCTGTGGTTCCACAAGACCGATACGATTGAGGCACTGCGCCAGGAGGGCACGGTGCCTTCGTCGATCGGCTGGGACGTTTCGGCGGCGGCGATCTGGCGGCCCAATGCCAACCAGAATCTGGTGTTCCGCCTGTCGGGCGCAATCTTCGATCCCTCGCGCGGCTTCCGCGACCTGTTCACCCAATCGGGCAAGTCAGACCTCTTTTATTCGGTGCTTTTCAATGCGATCCTGGCGTACTGACCGGCTGCGCGGCGCGATGCCCGCCATCAACTGGAAGCTGCTGCTGGCGAGCCTGCTGCTCGTCACCTTCGCTGCGCTTCCCGCCGATCAGTTGCTCGCCTCGGGCAAGGAAAAGGCGCAGAAGGTCAAGTACACGTTCACGCCGCCCGCGCCCGAGAACCAGGAATGGGCCGAGGCCGATGCCAAGAGCGCCGGTTGCCAGAGTTGCCACACCGCCAGCGACCACAAGACGATGCACGCGTCGCCTGCGGTTGTGCTGGGCTGTACCGATTGCCATGGCGGCGATGCCACGGTGATGGGCGACAATGCCTGGGGCCGCGAGAGCCTGCCGTACCAGGACGCGCTGATGAAGAGCCACGTCCTGCCCAAATATCCGGTGGCGTGGAAATGGCCGAGCTCGGCCAACCCGCAGCGCTCCTATGCGCTGCTCGCCAAGGAAGCGCCCGAGTTCATCCGCTTCGTCAACCCGTCGGATTACCGCGTGGTGCGCGAATCCTGCGGCGCCTGCCATATCGAGATCATCGAGGCGTCCGAACGTTCGCTGATGGCGACCGGCGCGATGTTGTGGGGCGGCGCGGCCTATAATAACGGCATCGTGCCGTTCAAGAATTACATCTTCGGGGAAAGCTTCACCCGCGATGGCAAGCCGGCGATGATCAAGTCCGCCGCGACCGAACCTGGCGCAGCGCACGGCACCGTGACCGAAGCCGAGAAGGCGCGCGGCGCGCTGCCGGTCATGTATCCGCTGCCGACCTGGCACATTATTCCGCCGGGCGACATCTTCCGCGTGTTCGAGCGCGGCGGCCGAAACATCAACCCGACCTTCCCTGAAATCGGCCTGCCCAACAGCGTCGGCATCATCCAGCGTCTGGAAGAGCCGGGCCGTCCCGACCTCAAGCAGTCGAACCGCGGCCCCGGCACCGGCCTGCGCGTCGCGATTCCGGTGCTGAACATCCACAAGACCCGCCTGAACGATCCGTTCCTGTGGCAGATGGGCACCAACGATCAGCCGGGTGATTATCGCTCCTCGGGCTGCGCGGCGTGCCATGTCGTCTATGCCAATGACCGCGAACCGCGCCACAGCCTGGTCTATGCCAAATATGGCCGCGACGGGCAGACGATCACCGACGACCCGACGATCAACAGCCTGACCGAAGGGCAGAAGCGCTCGGGTCGCTATGGCGACTATGACGCGGCCGAGCATCATGAGGAGCATGGGCAGGCAGGTGGCCATGGCGGTGATCACGGCACGACCCTGGCCGAAGGTGCGGGCGAGCATGGATCGAGCCATGGTGGCGGGGATGGTCATGGCGCGAAGGGCGCGCATGCCGAAAAGGCCGCGTTCAAGGAAAAGGGTCACCCGCTCAAGCACGCGTTCACGCGCGCGATCCCGACCGCGCAGTGCATGAACTGCCACATGCACCAGCCCAACATCTTCCTGAACAGCTATCTCGGCTACACGATGTGGGATTATGAATCCGACGCGCCGCTGCTGTGGCCGGGGCCGGAAAACCGCGCGCCCAAGCCCGAGGGCATGTCGGAAGAGGATTATCAGCGCATCTACAAGAAGCAGCATTATCCCACGGCCAAGGAAGTGCGCGCCACGCTCGATCGCAACCCGGAAGGCGCATCGCCGCGCGGGCTGTGGTCCGATATCGACTTCGTCCGCAACGTCTATGACCTCAATACCGAGGCCAAGGACACGCAGTTTGCCGATTATCACGGCCATGGCTGGAACTTCCGCGCGATCCTGAAGCGCGACCGCAAGGGCAATCTGCTCGATGCGGAAGGCAATATGGCGACCTGGGGCACCGATACCGCCAACATGGTCTCGCCCGACGATCCGGAGAAATTCCGCAAGGCAGGCGAGGGCAAGTTCGTACCCGTCGGCACCAATCCGGGCAAGGCGGTGCACATGATGGACATTCATGCCGAACTCGGCATGCAGTGCGTCGACTGCCATTTCAGCCAGGATGGGCACGGCAACGGCCTGATCTACGGCGAGGTCGCCAATGCGGTAGAGATCGGCTGCAAGGACTGCCATGGCACGGCGGATGCCTACCCCACGTTGTTCACCTCGAACCTCGCCGCGCGGCCCAAGGGCAACAACCTGTCGCTGATCCGCAATCCCGATGGCCAGCGCCGCTTCGAATGGATGAAGGATGCGACCGGACGGCGGGTGCTGATCCAGCGCTCGGTGCTCGACCCCGAACTGTCGTGGAAGGTCAGCCTGGTCAAGGACGCGGTCAATCCCGACAGCCCCGATTTCAACCCCAAGGCCGCGCGTTCCAAGCTGATGGCCAAGGACGGGGCGGAGACAGGCAAATACGGCTTCGGCCTGGCGGTCTCGAAGGAGAACCGCGCGCACGATACCGACAAGATGGCGTGCTTCACCTGCCATCTGAGCTGGACGACCTCGTGCGGTGGCTGTCATCTGCCGATCGAGGCCAACTGGAAGGCCAAGGTCCACAAATACGAGGAAGACGAGACGCGCAACTATGCGACCTACAACCCGCAGGTCGCGCGTGACGAGATGTTCCAGATCGGCCGCCACCAGACCAGCAAGGGCAATATCATCGCCCCGATCCGCTCGACCTCGGCGCTGATCCTGTCCTCGACCAATATCAACCGCGAGCGCATATATGTGCAGCAGCCGCCGATCTCGGCACCCGGCTTCTCGTCCCAGGCGTTCGCCCCGCACTTCCCGCACACCGTGCGCAAGACCGAGACCAAGCAGTGCACCGACTGCCACCTCAGCGAGGCGAATGATAACAATGCGGTGATGGCGCAGCTGCTGCTGCTCGGCACCAATTTCGTCAACTTCGTCGGGCTCAACAGCTGGTTCGGCCTGGAAGGCGGGTTCGAGGCGGTGCGCGTGACCGAATGGGACGAGCCGCAGGCGGTGATCGGGTCCTATCTGCACCGCTATGCCTATCCCGATTATTACAAGCAGCATGTCGAGCAGAACGGACGCGAGCTCAAGAACTGGACGCGCGGCCCGATCTTCAGCGACGGCCTGTCGGGCGAAACCCAGCCGCGCGAGGAATTCGCCAATGTCGTGCAGGGCACCGATGGCCGCGTGAACTGCCTGCAGAACCGGGGCGAATACATGTTCGTCGCGGAAGGCAAGGGCGGTTTCCGCGCCTATGACATCGCCTCGATCGGCAACAAGGGCTTTTCCGAGCGGATCATCCGCGCGCCGTTCTCGTCGCTTGGCCATGACACGCATGTGAAGACTACCAACGCGACCTGCATGGCCATCGCCACCACCCAGCCGATCGCACCGAGCCGCAACACGCCGGAAATGCGCGAGGCCAATCAGGAGCAGCCGTTCCACGCGGTCTATCACTACGCCTTCGTGACCGACAGCGTTGAAGGTCTGATCGCGGTCAATATCGACACGCTGGCCGATGGCGAGTTCCGCAACAACTTCTTCAAGCGCACGCTGACCTGGAACCCGGACAATGTGCTGAAGGGCGCGCGGCACATCACTCTGGCGGGCGATTATGCCTATATTACCGCCGATGCCGGGCTTGTGGTCGTCCGCCTGTCCGATCCGATCCCGCCCAATGCGCCGCGCGATTATGATTACAGCAAGCTCAATCCGCAGTTGATGGCGGTGCTTCCGCTGAACGATGCGCGGGCGAGCGCAGTGCAGTTCCGCTATCTCTGGGTGACCGATGCAGAGGGCATCAAGCTGTTCGACATCACGCGGCTCGAAGCGCCGGTGGCGGTGCCCTCGGGCACGGTGCGGCTGGCCGATGCGCGCAAGCTCTATCTCGCGCGCACCTTCGCCTATGTCGCCGCCAAGCAGGACGGTCTGGTGATCCTCGACATCACCAATCCCGAAGCGCCGCGCGAATATATGCGCTACAATGCCGGTGGCATTCTCAACGATGCCGAGGACGTGATCGTTGGGTCGACCAACGCGACATTGTTCGCCTATGTCGCCGATGGCCGCAACGGGATGAAGGTGCTGCAGCTGACCTCGCCGTCGAGCCAGCCCAATTTCTACGGCTTCTCGCCCGATCCCCGGCCTGAGCTGATCGCATGGGCGCGCACGCCGAGCGCGGCGCTGGCCGTGGCGAAGGGGCTCGATCGCGATCGCGGGGTCGATGAATCGGGCGGGCAGATGGCGATCTTCGGACGCCTCGGCTCGCGCCCCTTCACCCGCACCGAGATGGAAAAGCTGTTCCTCAACAAGGCGGGCCGCCCGTACAAGGTCAGCGATACGGTGACCATGGCCGACTGGCTCGGCCCGCGCCCGGCGATGCTGACGGGCCGGGGCCAGTAAGGCGGTTTTTCGCAGCAGGATATAGGAGAGGGGAGAGGCGGACGTCAGTCCGCCTCGACCGTCAGCGCCTCGATGGTCAATGTCATGGCGGGCGTCCCCTCCACGCGGCGATGAACGGCGCTGACGGCGATATCGGCGACCAGATGCCCGGAAATGCGAAACTCGTGCTCGGGCAGCACCTGCGCCAGCCATTCGCCAATGCGGATGCCCTCATCGCCCGATAGCGAGACGCGCATGACATGGCGCATGCCGGTAAAGGTTGCGCTCGCCCAGCTCGTGCCGCGATGCTCCTCCAGCGCGGCCTCGCCCTGCGCCAGCGTCAGCACCGCGCGGATCAGGGCGGTGGCGGGGTCGTGGCGAATCTTCTGATGGATCATGCCTGCTCCTCTGTGTAGATGTTCATGAAATGTTCTATTCGATTCCGCAAGGCCTTGCGCGGTTCGCGGCCGCGGCGCAGGTCGTCAACCAAGCGCGGATCGCCCGCCGACAGGCGACCGAAGCGGGTGCGCGGCATTCCCGTTTCGCGCAGGAATATCTCGACCAGGCGCAGCAGCGGCATCGGCATTCTCCTCCGGTTAAAAGCGCGGGACCAGTCCCGCAGGATGAGCGTAGGAATATTCCTATAAGCGATTCGTGAGATGTAGGAAATATCCTTGAGAAAATCGGGCGCGATGCTATATGTCCATTATGGAACAGGATGTTCGCCAGACGCTGGAACGATTGATCGCGGCGCGCGGCGTGAGCCTTGCCGGGGTGTCGCAGCTGCTCGGCAAGAACCCGGCCTATATCCAGCAGTTCATCAAGCGCGGTACGCCCAAGCGGCTCGACGAGCGCGACCGGCGCATCCTCGCGCAGTTCTTCGGCGTGAGCGAAACGCAGCTCGGCGCTCCCGACGATCAGGCACCCGCGAGGCCAGGCAGGGCAGGGCGCGTTCCGGTCCGCGTGAGCCAGCCGCACCGCACGCTGCCCGCGCGCATGCGCCTTATCCCACGCCTTGCGGTGGGGGCTTCGGCAGGGCCCGGCGCGCTCGCGGAGGACGAGATGCCGGTCGCCGAAATCGCGTTCGACGAGGCCTGGCTGCGGCGGCTGGGCGCAGGATCGGACGCGGTGACGATGATCCGCGTCGAGGGCGATTCCATGTCCCCGACGCTGAACGACGGCGACGACATCCTGGTGGCAATGCACGGCGGCACCGGCACGCCGCGCCGCGACGGCATCCACGTCCTGCGCATGGACGACGCCCTGATCGTCAAGCGGCTGGCGTTTCGCCCCGACGGGCGGCTGTCGGTGACCTCGGACAACGCACTCTATCCCAGCTTCCCCGATCTCGCGCCGGACAGCGTGCATATTGTCGGCCGCGTGATCTGGGCCGGGCGGCGGGTTTAGCTTATGCTGTTTGAATGCGACGGTTAGAAAGCACAACATGGTTTTGAAACATTTTGCAGTACCGTCTGTTCTGGCGCTGATTCTGTTAGGCTGTAATGGCCGAAGTGGTCACCTTGCCGATGACGTTGTGTTCGAGGGCACGCTCGTTGAAGCCTGTGGCGAAGATTGCCTTTTCTGGTCGGAAACCGACGACGAGCGAGGCGCGCAGGGAGCTGATGGCTTGCGTGTATATATCGAACCTAGCTTTGGTGCGTTCGACTATCGCTTCGAAATCGTGCCACAGCCGCAAGGCTGCATTACAATATGGCCCGACGAGGAATTTGCCGCAGACAAGAACTATTGCGCGCATTATCTGGTACGAATGCGCAAGCAGGTTTCGCAAAACGGCCAACCTCGTGCAGCAGCGAAATTCGAGGATTTCCGCTTCATTCTTCCACAGGAAGATGCGCGAGAGCTGCTTGGAGTTTCGGACAGGCTCGCGCAGGCCTGGGGGCGTGGTCGCTCTGGCACTCTTGATGGAACGACAATAGCGTTCGAACTGACCAAGCGCGGCAAGACCCGCTCGATGATCTCCAACGAGAGTCTTGACACTGATCACCGCAATCCCGCTGCGTGGGTCGGTGCCGAGTTGCATCGGCTTGCTCTTGCTTACGGTCCAACCGGGCAAATCCCGCGCCGCTACGACTGGCATAGTTTTGAAAGCGAGGATGGCCGGTTCCCTTGTAACAATCCTGGACTGAACGTGCCCGATCCCGATGGCTTCGGAGTGGGCGATGATGCGTGTGCGCGGTCTTTGGCCGATCAGCCGTCGCGCTGATCCCGCAAGGCTTGCACCCACCGGCCATCCTTGCCACATAGCCTTGCATGACCGACGCATCCGCCAATCCCGCCCAGCCGCCGCTTCGCGCCGCGATCATTCCGGTGACACCGCTGCAGCAGAATTGCACGCTCTTCTGGTGCACTCAGACGATGAAGGGGGCTTTGGTCGATCCGGGCGGCGATCTGCCCAAGCTCAAGGCGGCGGTGGCTCAGGCGGGGGTGACGCTGGAGAAGCTGCTCGTTACGCACGGCCATATCGACCATTGCGGCGAGACCGGCACGCTCGCCAAGGAACTCGGCCTGCCGATCGAGGGGCCGCACGAGGAAGACCGGTTCTGGATCTCGCGGCTCGATGACGATGGCCGCAATTACGGCATTGCCGGCTCGGTGTTCGAGCCCGATCGCTGGTTGAAGGATGGCGATACGGTCACCGTCGGCAATCTGGTGCTCGACGTGATCCATTGCCCCGGCCACACGCCGGGCCATGTCGTGTTCCATCATGCACCGTCGAAGCTCGCGATCGTCGGCGATGTGCTGTTCCAGGGATCGATCGGCCGCACCGACTTTCCGCGCGGCAATCACAAGGACCTGATCGATTCGATCACGCAGAAGCTCTGGCCGCTGGGGAACGACACGGTGTTCGTCCCAGGCCACGGCCCGACCAGCAATTTCGGCTTCGAGCGCCAGCGCAACGGCTTTGTTGCCGACCACGTGCTAGCGTGATCCTGATGTTCGGGTGAGAGGCAGGCCTACGCCCCCACTTGCCCCGGCGCGCTTTCGGCGGCATGGCTGTGCGGCTGATCGAGGGGATTTTCCATGCGCACCGCTTTTGCCGCACTCGCCGCCACGCTGGCGGTCATCACGCCTGCCCAGGCCGAGATTGTTCAGCAGGCCGATAACGGCTTTGTCGTTCAGCACAGCGTGACCGTCTCGACCGATCCCGATTCGACCTTCGCCATGCTGCGCACACCCGCCAAATGGTGGGACAAGGAGCATAGCTGGACCGGCAATGCCGAGAATCTGTACATGGATGCGCAGGCCGGCGGCTGTTTCTGCGAGCTGATCCCCAATGAGGCGACGACCGAGAGCGGCGCGCCGCAGCGGACGCTGCGCGGCAGCGTGCAGCACATGCAGATCCTGTATGTCGATCCGGGCAAGCTGCTGCGTCTGTCCGGCGCGCTGGGGCCGTTGCAGGGCGAAGCCGTGACCGGCTCGCTGACGTTCACGCTAACGCCGGTCAAGGGCGGCACGCGCATCACGATGGACTATGTCGTCGGCGGCTATATGCGCATGAAGATGTCCGAGATCGCGCCCGCAGTGAACGGGGTGATGGTCGCCCAGCTCTCGCGCCTCGGCATGGCGCTCGGGCCGCTGGTCGGAGCGGGCGAGGCGAGCAAGCCTGCCGACGACAAGCCTGCCGCGCTTCAGGAGGACTCTGTACCGGACGAGGACTTGCCCGCAACGGCGCGATCGCCGGGCGGCGTCAGCGCGCTCGTCACCGATCTCGCACCCGACGATAGCGTGTCCAGCGGGGAGGCGGCTCCCCCCAAGCCCAAGGAGAAGCCTGCGGCTGCCAAGCCGGGTGCGAAACCTGTCGCTGCGGACCCCGGCGCGCCCAAGCGCTACAAGCCGGGCACGAGTCCGCTGACGCGACCGGCGCGCGATGAGGATGAAGAGCAGGGCGGTCGCTGATCCCGGTAATGCTGCACCGCATGCGTGCAGCATGAGCGTCTTCGCTCGAACGGCCATGCTGACTGCGAGCCCCGGAATGCTGCCCCTTTCTGTGCGGATTAGCACTTTCGCAGCGCGGGTTTTGCGTTAGAGTTCGCGCAGCAATGCAGGCGAATCAGGAGAGTTCGCTGCATTGGGGCCGGGTCGCGCAGTTCGCAGCACCACCTCAAAGGGGGGACCTATGGCCGTATCCGATCACGTAGACTTGCCGACCTTCATGGAAGGCGTGAAGAAGCGCAACCCGCACCAGCCGGAGTTCGTCCAGGCGGTGCAGGAAGTCGCCGAAGACATTTTCGACTTCATGGCGGACAAGGAGCAATATCATGCGCAGCAGATCCTGCGCCGGATTGCCGAACCCGACCGTGTCGTCTCGTTCCGCGTCTGCTGGGAGGACGATAACGGCAATATCCGCGTGCAGCGCGGCTGGCGCGTGCAGAACAACAACGCCATCGGCCCGTACAAGGGCGGCATCCGCTTCCACCCCTCGGTCACCGAATCGGTGCTGAAATTCTTGGCCTTCGAGCAGACCTTCAAGAACGCGCTGACCGGCCTGCCGATGGGCGGCGGCAAGGGCGGATCGAACTTCAACCCCAAGGGCAAGAGCACGCGCGAGATCATGCGCTTCTGCCAGAGCTTCATGACCGAGCTCTATCGCCATATCGGCGCGGACGTCGACGTTCCCGCCGGGGATATCGGCGTGGGCGGTCGCGAGATCGGATACATGTTCGGCCAGTACAAGCGCATCACCAACCAGTTCACCGGCGTGCTGACCGGCAAGGGGCTGGAATGGGGCGGCTCGCTGATCCGCACCGAGGCGACAGGCTATGGTGCGGTCTATTTCCTCGCCAACATGCTCGCGACCAAGGGCCAGGATCTGGTCGGCAAGACCGCAGTCATCTCCGGCTCGGGCAATGTCGCGACGCACGCGGCTGAGAAGATCGTTCAGCTCGGTGGCAAGGTGCTCACCCTGTCCGATTCGGGCGGCTTCATCCATGATCCCGACGGCATCACCCAGGACAAGATCAACTGGGTTAAGGAGCACAAGACGCACCGCCGGGGCCGGATCGAGGAATATGTCGAGGCCTTCCCCAGTGCCAGCTTCCATGCCGGCAAGACTCCCTGGGGCGTGCCCTGCGATGTCGCGCTGCCCTGTGCCACGCAGAACGAGCTGCTCGGCGAGGATGCCAAGACGCTCGTCGCCAATGGCTGCATCGCGGTGTCCGAGGGCGCCAACATGCCGACCGATCTCGATGGCGTGCACACGTTCAAGGCGGCCAAGATCCTCTACGCGCCGGGCAAGGCTTCCAATGCGGGCGGCGTCGCGGTCTCGGGCCTCGAGATGAGCCAGAATTCGGAGCGCCGCGCGTGGAAGGAAGAGGAGTTGCAGCAGATGCTCAAGGACATCATGTCCGGCATCCATGACAGCTGCATCAAATATGGCGATCAGGGCAGCGGCTATATCGACTATGTGAAGGGCGCGAATATCGCCGGCTTCAAGAAGGTCGCCGATGCCATGCTCGCATTTGGCGTAGTCTGACGCCGTGAAGGGTGCGGCGGGCAGGACGAACTGCTCGCCGCAACCCTGTTGCATTCAACGCAGCGCCTGCTAACGGGCGCGGCGATGGCCCGGTCTCCTCGCACCCTCAAAGCAGACCGGCAACCGATCGATATCGGCTGGGTCGAATGCGTCGACCTGCCCGACCTTGGCCTGTCGAGGATCAAGGCCAAGATCGACACCGGGGCGGCGACCTCCT
Source organism: Blastomonas sp. CCH1-A6 (assembly GCF_001556365.1). NCBI lineage: Bacteria > Pseudomonadati > Pseudomonadota > Alphaproteobacteria > Sphingomonadales > Blastomonadaceae > Blastomonas > Blastomonas sp. CCH1-A6. The sequence goes on from NZ_LSIS01000199.1 coordinate 12,899, forward strand.
CCATCCACGCAACCCGCGTCAAGCCGTTGACGATCGACGGCCAGCTGGTCGTCGAATTCTGGTTCCGCGCGCATCGTGGCGAGGCGGCACGCAAGTATCGCGCGCCCGGAGTCGAGCAACGCAGCGTCAAGAGCTCGAATGGAGCGATCGAACTGCGCTATGTCATCGAAACGACCATGGTCCTTGGTAGCGTGCGCTGGAAAGGGCACATGACCTTGGCCAACCGCAACACCATGAACTTCCCCATATTGATTGGCCGCCGGGCGCTGCGGCGCGGCTTTCGCGTCGACTGCCGACGCAAATGGACGCTCGGCCTGCCAGAGGAAACCGACAGATGAAGTGCCCCCAATGAAAATCGCGATGCTGGCGCGCAATCCCAATCTCTATTCGCATGTCCGCCTGTGCGAGGCGGCGCGCGAGCGGGGACACGAGGTCGACATCCTCAACACGCTGCGGGTGACGCTCAACGTCACCTCGCACCGGCCCGGCGCGCAATATCATGGCGAACCGATCGGCAAATATGACGCGGTGATCCCGCGCATTGGCGCGTCGATCACCCAATATGGCCTGGCGGTGCTGCGCCAGTTCGAGATGATGGGCGTGTGGTCGCTGAACGAGAGCGTCGCGATCGGCCGCTCGCGCGACAAGCTGCGATCGATGCAGATCTTCGCCAAGCATGGCCTGGGCCTGCCGGTGACCGCCTTTGCGCACGATCCCAAGCAGACCGACGAGGTGCTCAAGATCGTCGGCGGTGCGCCGGTCGTCATCAAGCTGCTCGAAGGCACGCAGGGCATCGGCGTCGTGCTCGGCGAGACCGAGAAATCGGCCAAGTCGGTGATCGAGGCGTTTCGCGGCGCGAACGTCAACATCCTGGTGCAGGAGTTCATCAAGGAGGCCGATGGCAGCGACATCCGCATCTTCGTGATCGGCGGCAAGGTCGTTGCGTCGATGATGCGGACCGGGGCCAAGGGCGATTTCCGCTCCAACCTGCATCGCGGCGGTAGTGCCAAGGCGATCAAGATCACGCCCGAGGAGCGCTCGACGGCGGTGCGCGCAGCCAAGGTGATGGGGCTCAATGTCGCAGGCGTCGACATCCTGCGCTCCAATCACGGCCCGGTGATCATGGAGGTCAACAGCTCGCCGGGGCTGGAGGGGATCGAGAATGCGACCGGCAAGGACATTGCCGGGATGATCATCGATTTCCTGGCCGCCAATTGCCGCGAGGGCAAGACCAAGACCAAGGGCAAGGGCTGATCACGGCGCGGGCGGCGCGGATCTCAGCCAAGCATTCGCGCGCCCAGCAGCATCAGCAGCTTCACGTCCATGCCGCAGCCCTCCGCGCGCTTGGAAGCGATGAACGCGTCCAAATCGGTCAGGGGAACGACATGGACGATGATGTTCTCGCCTTCGACGCCGCCGCCAGCATGGACGCGCTCCAGATCGTGCGCGCGCATCAGGTGGAAGCATTCGCTGACCATGCCGGGCGAGGAATAATATTCGCCCAGACTCTCGATCCGGCCAGCGCGAAAGCCCGTTTCTTCCTCGAGCTCGCGCGCTGCGGCAAGCTCGGGCGGCTCGCCGCTGGTCTCGTCGCCGATCAGCCCGGCGGGCAGTTCCAGGCAGTTGCGCCCCAACGGAACGCGGAACTGTTCGACCAGCACGACTGCGCCTTGGTGGACCGCCAGGATCACCGCCGCGCCAATCCCGCGGCTGCGCGAGACATATTCCCAGGTGCCGCGGCGTTTGGTGGTGATGAAACGGCCCTGCCAGACGATTTCCTCGGGTTCGTTCATGCTATCCAGCGCGCTCAAGGCCATTCTGCTCCTGTTGCCGTCATTCCCGCGAAAGCGGGAATCCCGCTGGTTGTGCGATGCCAGCGGAAAAGCGGGACCCCCGCGTTCGCGGGGGTGACGTGGGAAGGGGACGTGCGAGAGACCCTCAAAGCTCGATCAGCCGGTCGGGCAGCTCATTTGGATTGTCGTCGCTCTTGGGGAAATGCTCGGCCAGCACCTTGCCAACATCGCGCACCGCCGCCGCCATGCCTTCGCCCGCGCGGCCTGCACGCAGTTCCTTGATCATGTCGGCCATGGCCTCACCCCAGACATCGGGGCTGACCTTGGCCGCGATCGCGCTGTCGGCGACGATTTCCGCACGGTGCTCGGCCATCGAGAGGTAGATGAGCACGCCGGTCAGCCCGCGCGTGCGCTTCTCTGCGCTCACCCGGAACAGGTTGACCGCGCGGGCACGCACGCGAGCCTGCTTGATACCCGACGGCGTCATGGCCAACCGCAGCGGCTTCCATGCGACGAGCAGGTGCACCGCGCCGAACTTGGCGGCGAGCAGCAGCATGACCAGGGTCAGATATTCGCTCGGCGTATAGACATGCTGCCACCCACCCGTGGCGAAGCTCAGCAGCCCCTCGAACCATTCGGGAAACACCGCGACACAGGCCAGCGCGAGGAACATCGCCGCAACCGCCCAGTAAATCGGCGTTTCGCGATAATCGTCCGAATGCTGGGCGATCACGGTGACGATCTCGCCATCGGTCAGCTTCTCGGCCTCCGCCACGGCAGCCGTGACGATGCAGTGCTCGTCGGGGCTCACGCTTTCAAGTTTTGCCATGATGCCTCACCATCCGCCCGACGAGCACTGCAT
>NZ_LSIS01000200.1:0-8107 GCF_001556365.1 Blastomonas sp. CCH1-A6
TCGTACTTGTGCCAAGTTAGTTCATAGCCCTCTCCCCTGAAGGGGAGAGGGCTATGAACTAACTTGGCACAAGTACGATATGGCCGATGGCGGTGTTGCTGCAGGGCACGTGATAATGGCGGTGCAGCGTCTTCACGCGCTGGCCCAGCGCACCGCGCATGATCAGCCACATCACCATCTCGATGCCCTCCGATCCGGTTTCGCGCAGATATTCGATATGCGGGATATGGCGGACGGCATCATCGTTCGCCTCCAGCAGGTCGAGAAAGCGGTTGTCCCATTCGGGATTGATCAGGCCCGCGCGCGCACCCTGAAGCTGGTGGCTCATCCCGCCGGTGCCCCAGATCTGCACGTTGAGGTCTTGCGGAAAGCTTTCGACCGCGCGCGCGATCGCCTCGCCCAGTGCCCAGCAGCGCTTGCCCGATGGCGGCGGATAGGTGACGACATTGACCGCGAGCGGGATGACCGTGGTCGGCCAGGCCTCGCATTTGCCGAACATCATGCTCAACGGCACGGTCAGGCCGTGGTCGACATCCATCTCGTTGATGATCGTCATGTCGAATTCGTCGAGGATCAGGCTCTGTGCAATATGCCAGGCGAGATCGGGATGGCCGATGACATCGGGCACCTTGCGCGGACCCCAGCCTTCGTCCGCCGGCGCATAGCGCTCGCCGCAGCCGATCGCGAAGGTCGGGATGAACTTCATGTCGAAGGCGGATGCATGGTCGTTATAGACCAGGATCACAACATCAGGCTTTTCCTGCTTCTCCCATTCGCGGGTCCAGTCGTACCCGGCGAAGATCGGGCCGAAATAATCGTCGCGCTCCTTGCCCTGGTCGTGCGCCACGCCGAGCAGCGGCACATGGCTGCTGCCCACACCTGCGGTTATCCGGGCCATCTATCGTCCCTCCCTGATCGAACGAACGCCTTCGGGTGAGCGGCCGCCGTCGAGCATCATCTGGCGATATTCGGGCCAGCTCATGTTGGTCATGGTGCTGACCGCCTCGGCAAAGGCGATACCGTCGGTGGAAAACAGCTTGGACAGGAAATAGATGTTCCCGCCCATGTCGAGCAGCGCATTGTAATCGCGCGCCAGCACCGCGAGCTTGGCCTCCTCGCTGATCGCCCACTCGTCCAGATAGGCGCGCTCGTCGGCCTTGAAGCGCTCGCGGTTCTCGGGCTTCATCAGGCTCATCGCGAACTGGTTGAGGTGATAGCCCTGCCGCGCGCGCTTGGCCGTGAACACGCGGGTGCCGGGAATGTCCTCGAACTCGGCGAGATAGGCGTGGATGTCGGTATGGGTCACAGTCCGCGCTCCTTCAGCAGGGCATCGAGCCGGGGGAAGACGCGGCGGGCATTGCCCTCGAAGATCATGTGCCGCTCGGCATCGCTGATCTCCAGCGCGTCGACATAGCGCTTGGTATCGTCGAAATAATGGCCCGTGGTGGGGTCGATGCCGCGCACCGCGCCGACCATCTCGCTGCCGAACAGGATGTTCTTGTTGTCGATCACATCGGCGAGCAGATCGATGCCCGGCTGGTGGTAGACGCAGGTATCGAAGAAGATATTGTTCATCAGATGCGTGTCGAGCGCGGGCTTCTTGAGCATGTCGGCCAGCCCCCGATAGCGCCCCCAGTGATAGGGCACCGCGCCGCCGCCATGCGGGATGATGAAGCGCAGGGTCGGGAAATCGGCGAACAGGTCGCCCTCCAGCAGCTGCATGAACGCGATGGTGTCCGCCGCAATGTAATAGCCGCCGGTGGCGTGCATCGCAGGGTTGCAGCTGCCCGAGACATGGATCATCGCCGGAACGTCGAGCTCGACCATCTTCTCGTAGAACGGGTACCAGTAGCGGTCGGTCAGCGGCGGATGCTGGAAATGGCCGCCGCCGGGATCGGGATTGAGGTTGCAGCCGATGAACCCGAGCTCGGTGACGCAGCGTTCGAGCTCCTCGATCGACCCGGTCATGTCCGCCTTGGGGCTCTGCGGCAGCATGCACACGCCGACAAAGGTTTCGGGGAACAGGCCGACCACCCGCGCGATCAGGTCGTTGCAGCGCCGCGCCCATTCGCGCGCCACCGCCTCGTCGCCGACATGCGGAGCCATGGCCGAGGCGCGCGGCGAGAAGATCGTCAGGTCCGCGCCGCGTTCCCTGATCAGGCGCAGCTGGTTCGCCTCGATCGTCTCGCGGATCTCGTCGTCGGAAATCTCGGGATAGGGCGGACAGACCGTCCCCGCCTTGAATGCGGCCTTCTGCTCCTCGCGCCAGGCGTCATGCGCCTTGGGCAGGACCGTGTAATGGCCGTGGCAGTCGATGATCAGGGTCATGCGCTTCTCTTGAGCTGAGGAATGTCGAGGGCGGCAAGCTTGGCCTGCAGGCCATCGGGCGGCGCGATGCGCTGCGTGCCCATGTCGCGCTGGCGCTGGATCGTGCCGCGCGTCATGACGGGATCGACGCCGAGGTCCGCCAGCGTCGCGGCAACCTCTTCCATCTCGGCGGCGCGGCGCAGCCCGTGCGCCATCATCCGGTCGAGATTGTAATCGAACCGCTCGGCCCAGCTTTGAGGCTTCCAGCTGGCATCGAGCGAGGCGGTGACGGCATCGAGCACGCCCGCCTGGGCTGCTGCGAGCGCACATTCGGCGGAGAGCGCCTCGAGCCCCTTGACCATCACCGAGCGGATCATCTTGATCGCGCTCGCCTGACCGACCGCGTCCCCGGCGATCGACACTTGCGCAAAGCCCAGCGCGCGCAGCGCCTCGGCAGCGTCGGCGGCATGCGGGCCGGAGACCAGCAGCGGCACGTTGCGGCGCTGGGGCAGCACGGGAGCCATCACCGCGACATCGGCATAGCGAGCGCCCGCGGCCTCGATCGTCGTCGCCGCCTCGGCCTTGCTGGCGGGGGCGATGCTGTTCATGTCGAGCCACAGCGCGCCGGATCGCAGCATCGGCGCATAATCGCGCGCGGCTACAACCGCCTGATCTGCCGTAACCAGGCAGAGCACGACCTCTGCCTCCGCGAGCGCTATGGCGACATCCTCCTCGCCATGCACCCCTGCTTCGGCATAGGCGGCGAGCATGGCGGCATGATCCGACAGGCTGTCGGTCTTGCGATCGAAGGCGCGCGCGCCGGGCCAGGCAAAGGCCCTGCCCGCTTCGCCAAAGCCGATAAAGGTCGCACTGAACGTCATGCCAGCGGCCTAGGCGATGGCACGCCCCCGCCACCAATCCAATTGCGCCGCCGCTTATTGGTTTTCGTGAAGTCTGGTTTCGTGCGACGCCAGGTGGATCAGGTCGATCAGCCGCTGCTGGGCCTGGGTCGGTCGCCAGCCGCGCCGCGTCGTCAGTCCGATCGTGCGCACGCTGCCGGGCAGATCGACATCGATCCGCACCAGCATCTCGGCCTCGAGCTCGACCGAGATCTGGTCGGGCGACAGCAGCGTTAGCAGGTCGCTTTGCATGATCAGGCCGCGGATCACCATCACCGACCCGCATTCGACCGGCACCGGCGGCGGGTCGCCCGCGAACAGCGCCTGCCAGTGCGCGCGCAAGGGGGTCCCCTGCGGCCCGACCACCCAGGACTGCGCCTGCAGTTCGGCGAGCTCGACCCGCCGCCCGGCGAGCGGATGGCCCTTGCGCGCGAACACTGCGAGCCGATCGGTGAACAGCGGCACCTGTTCGACATCGGACGGGGGCGTGTCGCGGAGCGCGCCGATGGTCACATCGATGACGCCATCGAGCAGCGGATCGATCAGCTCGCGCCACGAGCCCTCGATCACGTCGACCACCGTGCCAGGACAATCGTCCAGAAAGCGCGCGATCGCGCGCGGCACGACGAGCGCGCGGCTGAGCGGCATCGCGCCGATGGCGATGCGGGTGGCCGGATGCGCCTCGCCCAGCGCTTCAGCGATTCCCGCGGCAAGCTCGCCCGAGGCGAGGCGAACGCCGCGCGCCATCGCCCGGCCTGCCGGGGTCAGCGCCATGCCGCGCCCGCGCCGCTCGGTGAGCACCTGCCCGCTGATCTGTTCGAGCTCGCGCACCGCACGATGGATGCCGGGTTGCGAAAGCCCGCTCGCCAGCGCGGCGCCGGCAAAGCCCTGCGCATCGGCAAAATGCAGGAACGCCTGAAGCTGGGTGGCGGTCATCAGCTGCTCGGGGCGCGAAAAGCCGCGCGTGCCCGCCCTGCCCTGCCGCCGGACCGCAGCGGCCAGATGCACGAACGCCCGCTCGACGCGTTCGGACAGCGCCTCGCCCGCCAGGGTCGGTTCGACCCCGCCCGAATGGCGGTCGAACAGCAGCACGCCCAGCTGGCGCTCGAGCTTTGCCATGCCCTGGGTCAGCGCCGGTTGTGACAGCCCCGCCGCCTCGGCCGCGCGGTTGAGGCTGCGCAGCGCAACGACGCTGACCAGCGCGCGCAGATGGCGCAGATTGAGATCGAAAGGCTGGATCATGGATGCAACACATAGCAAAAACTTATTACCCGTCCACAATCTGGATTGGCATGAGACCGGTGCGCGGGGCCACGGCAGCAGCACAAGGAGCATCGCCATGGGAATTGTCGTCCAGAATATCGAACGCACCGATCTTGCGGTGGTGGATGGGCTTGGGAGCGCAGGCGTCGCCACCGTGCACGAGGCGCAGGGCCGGATCGGCCTGCTGGCGCACCATATGCGGCCCATTTATGCGGGCGCACGGATCGCGGGCAATGCCGTCACCATCTCCGCCCCTCCCGGAGACAACTGGATGATCCATGTCGCGATCGAGCAGTTGCAGGCTGGTGACATCCTTGTGCTGGCGCCGACCAGCCCGTGCGTCGATGGCTATTTCGGCGACCTGCTGGCGACCAGCGCGATGGCGCGCGGTTGCCGGGGGCTGGTGATCGATGCCGGCGTGCGCGACGTGCGCGACTTGACGCAGATGGGCTTTCCGGTCTGGTCCAAGGCGGTGTTCGCGCAAGGCACGGTCAAGAACACGCTGGGCAGCGTCAACGTGCCGATCGTCTGCGCGGGCGCAGGCGTTGAGCCGGGCGATGTGATCGTCGCCGATGACGACGGCGTGTGCGTGGTCAAGCGCGCCGATGCCGCGGCGGTGCTGGAAAAGGCGCAGGCGCGCGAGGCCGCCGAAGAGGCCAAGCGCCAGCGGCTGGCGGCGGGCGAGCTGGGGCTCGACATCTACAACATGCGCCCCAGGCTGGCCGAGATGGGGCTGAAATATGTCTGACGCCGCCCCTGCCATCGCGAAGGCCCGCTGCATGTGGATGCGCGGTGGCACGTCCAAGGGGGGCTATTTCCTCAAGGACGACCTGCCCGCCGACACCGCGGAGCGCGACGCGTTCCTGCTGCGCGTCATGGGATCGCCCGACCCGCGCCAGATCGACGGCATGGGCGGCGCGGACCCGCTGACCAGCAAGGTCGCGGTGGTGAGCAAGTCCGATCGCCCCGGCGTCGATGTCGATTACCTGTTCCTGCAGGTGTTCGTCGACCAGGCGATCGTCACCGATGCGCAGAATTGTGGCAATATCCTGGCCGGTGTCGGCCCCTTCACGATCGAGCGCGGGCTGGTCGAGCCGAGCGGCGATGTCACCCGCGTCGCTATCTTCATGGAGAATACCGGCCAGGTCGCCGTCGCCAGCGTCGCCACCCCCGGCGGCACGGTGCGCTATGACGGCGATGCCGTGATCAGCGGCGTGCCCGGCACCGCCGCGCCCATTCCGCTCGCCTTTCGCGATACCGCTGGCTCGTCCTGCGGCGCGCTGCTGCCCACCGGAAACCGCGTCGACGAGATCGATGGCGTCGCGGTGACGATGATCGACAACGGCATGCCCTGCGTCGTCATCGCCGCCGAGGATATGGGCATCACCGGCTATGAGGACCGCGACACGCTCGATGCCGATACGGAAATGAAGGCGAAAGTCGAAGCGATCCGCCTCAAGGCCGGGCCGCTGATGAACCTGGGCGATGTATCGGCCAAATCGGTGCCCAAGATGATGCTCGTCGCTGCCCCGCGCGAAGGCGGTGCGATCGCGGTACGCTCGCTGATCCCGCACCGCGTCCATGCCTCGATCGGCGTGCTCGGCGCGGTCAGCGTCGCGACCGCCTGCCTGATCGAGGGATCGCCCGCGGCCAAGGTGGCTGCAGTCCCCGATGGACTGACCAAGACGCTGGGCGTCGAGCACCCGACCGGCGTCACCGAATGCATCGTCACCGTCGACGAGAACGGCCAGCCGGTAGAGGCGGGCATGCTGCGCACCGCGCGCAAGCTGATGGATGGAGAGGTTTTCGCATGAGCACCACCGACGTCGATGGCCGGATCCGTAGCTGGACCCTCGCGCCGAGCAAGCCGCGCTTCACCCCGCCGCCGGGCGCGGTCGATGCGCATTGCCATGTCTTCGGCCCGCAGGCGGCGTTCCCGTTCAGCCCCAAGGCGAAGTATCTGCCGCAGGACGCCGGACCCGACGCATTATTCGCGTTGCGCGATCATCTGGGCTTTGAGCGCAACGTCATCGTCCAGGCGAGCTGCCACGGGACGGACAACAGCGCGACGCTGAACGGCATCGCCCGGTCGAACGGGCGCGCGCGCGGGGTCTCGGTGGTCGATCCGGCGATCTCGGACGCGGAGCTCGATGCGCTCCACGCAGGCGGGATTCGCGGGGTGCGGTTCAACTTCCTCAAGCGGCTGGTCGACGATGCGCCGAAGGACAAGTTCCTCGATGTCGCACGGCGGATCGAGCGGCTCGGATGGCATGTCGTGGTCTATTTCGAGGCGGACATTCTCGAGGAATTGCAGCCCTTTCTCGCCGCGATCCCGGTGCCGATCGTGATCGACCATATGGGCCGTCCCGATGTCACCCAGGGGCCGGACGGCGCGGACATGACCGCGTTCCGCCGCCTGCTCGACACCCGCGACGACATCTGGACCAAGGTCACCTGCGCCGACCGGCTCGATGCCGCTGGCCCGCCTTATGCCGATTTCGTCCGTTCGGTACGCCCACTGGTCGAGGCCTATCCCGACCGCGTGCTCTGGGGCACCGACTGGCCGCACCCGAACATGGAAAAGGTGCTGCCCGATGACGGGCATCTGGTCGACACCATCCCCGAAATCGCGCCCACGGCAGAGCTGCAGCACAAGCTGCTCGTCGCCAATCCGATGCGGCTCTACTGGGCCGACTGAGGCCGGGTCAGAAGCGGTCGAGATCGTTGGCGAGCGTTACCGGACCGGTGAAGCGCTTTCTGATCTCGGCAATATAGCCCTTGGTCCGCTCCGGATCGGGCGTGCCTGCGGCAAAATGCGTGATCACCAGCGCCTTCACCCCTGCCCGCGATGCCAGCTGGCCCACTGCATCAGGCGTCAGATGGTGCGTGGACAGGTGCTGTTCGAGCTGCTGCTTCGCCTGCGGCGGCATGTCGGGCGAATTGCGCGCGACATTGGCCATGGTGCCGCCCATGTCGATCATCTCGCTGACCAGCAGGTCCGCGCCTTTGGCCAGCCTCTCCACCGCCGCGCTGGGCCCGGTATCGCCGGTATAGACGATCGAGCGCGATCCCAGATCGAAGCGGAAACTGAACGATTTGTAGTTGCGGTCCTCAAGGCTTCCCGGCGCGAAATCGTAATGCGAATTCTGCGCGGCGGTGACCGAGAATCCGTCGACCGCCATCCGCTCGCCATCGCTCAGCTCGATCACCCGCACCGTGTCAGCAGGCGGTGCCCAGGGCTGGCCGGGAATGCCATAGCCGACGCGCGCGGCGGGCTGCATCGAGGCGACCATGCCGGCGACAAGTTCGCGCGTGCCCGGAGGACCATAAACGGTGATGGGATCGCGCTGGTTGGTCTGGTTGCGCAGTGCGAGCACGGCGGAAAGCCCGCCGGTGTGATCGGCATGCAGATGGCTGAGAAACACCGCGCGCACCCTGGGCAACAGGATGCCGGCACGCGCGAGCTGCTGCACCGTGCCGTCGCCCGCATCGACCAGATAGACCTTGCCCTGATGCACCAGCGCGTTGGCGGGCTGCGACCGGTCCGGCGAAGGCACCGGGCCGCCCATCGTGCCGAGGGTGATGAAACCGTCCGCGCCCGGCACGGGCTGGGCCGCGACCGGTGCTGCGGCCAGAAG
>NZ_LSIS01000201.1:0-1186 GCF_001556365.1 Blastomonas sp. CCH1-A6
CAGGCTCAGGCTGAGCGGGGGTGGGTGCGTAAGATAGGACTATCCGGCACAGTTCTCGCGTGGCCTTCGGCAAGTTCAGGCTAAGCCGGGTGGAGTGCGTGAGATAGGACTATCAGGAACCGTTCTCGCGTGGCCTTCGACAAGCTCAGGCTGAGCGTAGGTGGTTGTCGGGGTTGCCTTGCCCCACGCCCCCCTAGACCAACCCCAGCCGGGCGAGTTCGCCGAGCATTTCCGCTGGCATCGCCTCGGCCTCGCTCATGCCCTCGCCGAGGTCCGCAGGCGCGTCGGCGGCTTCGAGATAGCGCCAGCCCTGGTGCGCGCGGCGGGGGATGGATTGCACCGCGATCAGCCGCGGCTCGATGCGGATCCAGATTCGGCCCTGGCCATTGTCCATGAAGCCGATCAGCGGGCTGCGGCCGACGATCGCGCGGTTGTGAATCCAGTAGAGCGAGCCCCCGACCATCTCCTCGTGGCGCTTGGGCAGATAGCGCGTGGTCAGCCGTGCCTCGCCGATCGACGCATGGCTCTCGATCCACTGACGCAGCGAACCCACGCTGGTCGCGCCGAACGCGATCTTGGTCATCGACAGCGGCATTAGAGGCTGACCAGACCGCTCGCGACCGCGAGGCCGAGAAATGCGAGAAAGCCCATCGAATCGGTGGTCATGGTAACGAAGATCGAGCTTGCCACTGCCGGGTCCTGATCAAGCTTTTCCAGCACCACCGGGATGACCACCCCGGCGAGCCCCGCGAGCAGGATGTTGGTCTGCATCGCGGCAGCGATGACCATCCCCAGATGCGCGTCATGGAACCACAAGGCGGTCGCGGTGCCGGCGATCAGCGCGATGGTCGCGCCGTTGAGCATGGCGATGCGCATCTCGCGCAGGATCGCGCGGCGGGTGTTCGATTCGGTGAGCTGGTTGGTGGCGAGTGCGCGCACGGTCACCGCCAGCGTCTGCGTGCCCGCATTGCCGCCGACGCCCGCGACGATCGGCATCAGCACCGCGAGCGCCACCATCTGCTCGATCGCGCCGCCGAAAAAGCCGATGACGCTCGAAGCGACCAGCGCGGTGCCCAGGTTCGCGATCAGCCAGCGCACGCGCGTCCTGTAGGTCTCGCGCACCGGCTCGTTGATGTCGCCGTCGCCCGCGCCCGACAGGCGGAAAATGTCCTCGCCCGCCTCTTCC
>NZ_LSIS01000202.1:0-1293 GCF_001556365.1 Blastomonas sp. CCH1-A6
ACGCCGCACGCTGCGCCGCGCGCTCTTTCTTCACGGTGCGGCTGCGGCGACCATCGATGGCGACGGGAATGTCACCCGCGATCGTCGCGCGGCGCAGCGTGCGGCGTTGCAGGCCGAAATCGGCGATCGCGCGGTGCTGCGTCGCGCGATTGTCCCAGATAGCGACGTCGCCCGCGCGCCAGCGCCAGCGCACAGTGTTCTCCGGCTTGGTGATATGGTCCTGGAGGATGCTGAACAGCCGCTGCGAATCCGCGCTGTTGAGGCCGACGAACTGCTTGACGAAATGGCCGAGCAACAGGCTGCGCTCGCCGCTGACCGGGTGGACGCGCACCACCGGATGCTCGGTCTCGTAGACGGTTGAGGCGAACACCTTGCTGTGCTCCTCGGCGCGCTTGGCGTCCTTGGTGCCGAGCACGGCGGCATAGTCATACTTGTTCGAGTGCACCGCCCAGAGGCCATCGACCAGCGTCTTCAGCGCCTCGGGCAGTTCCTCATAGGCAGTGACGCCGTTGGCCCAGAGCGTGTCGCCGCCGGCCTGGGGGATGGTGATCGCGCGCAGGATCGAGGCTTCGGGATAGGCATCGACAAAAGTCACGTCGGTGTGCCAGCTTGAGGCTGCGTAACCCTCCTTCGTGTCCAGCTCGAGCAGATAGTGAGATCCTTCAGCGACCGGCACCGTGGGATGGGCGATCGGTTCACCCAGCCGCGCGGCAAAGGCTTCGTGCCGGGCATCGTCGAGTTCGGCCTGGTCGCGGAAGAACAGCACCTTGTGGCGGACGAGCGCCGTCTTGATCGCCTCGATGCTGGCATCGTCGAGGTCGCCAGAGAGCGCTAGGCCGCGCACCTCGGCACCGATGCGCCCGGCCACGGGCACGATGTCCAGCGGGCTTTGCGGATCGGCGGCATTGATGAAGCTGTTGATGAGATCGGACATGGAAATTCTCCTGACTTGCGAACGGGGAAAACGGGAAATGGGGAAAGCGGGTTCGGGGATGAGCTGTTGACTAGGTCATGGCGGGGCCTTTCTGCTGGAGGTCATTCGGCGGGAACGAGCGTGGCTTCGCGCGCATCAAGCTCGCGGCGGATTTCGGCATGGCGGGTTTCGTCGAGCGGGAAGCCCGCGATGAGCCAGGCCGAGAGCGCATGAGCGATGGCAGGGCCGAGGGCAAAGACCAGCGCGAGCCCTTGCAGCGCCTCGGGGCTGTTGCTGGTCTTGGGATCGAAGCCGAGCCAGGCGACCAGCGGCAGCGCGATGCCGATGGCGACAGCGGTGGCGGATTTGCCCGCGAGGCT
>NZ_LSIS01000020.1:0-551 GCF_001556365.1 Blastomonas sp. CCH1-A6
GGTTGCCACTGTACAAGAATGGCGTGGTCGTCGGTGCGATCGGCGTGATGGGCGACGGCGATTACGGCTTCGACCCCAACATCCTCGATGTCGACAATGACGCGGAAGAGGCGATCGCTTTTGCCGGGACGCAGGGCTTTGCCGCAGCCGATGCGATCCGCGCTGACCGGATCACGGTAGACGGGACCACGCTGCGCTTCAGCGATATCACTGCGGCCAATATCGGACCACTCTCGACCAATTTCGCGGCGATCAACGGCAGCGCCGGATCCCTGATCGCGGTGCGCGGCTATGCCAACGCGGCAATCATAGCCGGCACGCCCTATGGCACCGAAGCCTCGGGCATTCGCGCCGCGCGCGCAGCCGAATTCGCCAATAGCGATGCGTTCATCCTGACCGACGGCTCGGGCAATCCGCGCTTTCCGATCCGCGCCGGAACCGATGGCGCATCGGTCACCCAGCCGCTCAGCGCTGCCGAGGTGCGCGCGGTGCTAGAAGAGGCGTTCACCATCCTTACCCGTGCGCGCGCGCAGATCCGCCGTCCGCTCGAC
>NZ_LSIS01000203.1:0-597 GCF_001556365.1 Blastomonas sp. CCH1-A6
GTCCAGCTACAGCCGCTCGCCCGTATCGACGATCCGGCCGAGCGCGCATGGGCGGCCGAATGGCTGGCGGCGATCCTCGCCAGCGAAGGCGTCCCCGTCGATCCGCAGGCCAAGGAGCATCTGTGGTCGGCGCTCGGCTCCCTTGCCAGTGCGCCCGTGCCGGAACGCACGCTGACCGGGCTCGCGGTTCTGCTCCAGAGCCAGCAGCTCAAGCAGGCGCTCGCCCCCTATTGCCTTGGTGGACCGTGGGGCCGGCTGCTCGATGCCGAGGTCGAACGGCTCGGCGAAGCGTCGGTGCAGGCGTTCGAGACGGAGGGCCTGGTTGGCGGCGGATCAGCCGCCTCCGTCCTGTCCTACCTGTTCCACCGGATCGAAGGCCGGCTGGACGGCTCGCCGACGCTCATCATCATCGACGAGGGCTGGCTGGTTCTCGACACCCCCGACTTCGCAGCCCAGCTCCGCGAATGGCTTAAGACCTTGCGGAAGAAGAACGCCAGCGTCGTTTTCGCCACGCAGAGCCTGGCCGACATCGAAACCTCTAACATCGCGCCGGCCATCATCGAGAGCTGCCCGACGCGCATCTTCCTGCCGAACGAG
>NZ_LSIS01000204.1:0-7992 GCF_001556365.1 Blastomonas sp. CCH1-A6
TCCTGCCGGTCCTGCGCCAGGCCGACCAGCGAACGATAGACGCGGACCTGCTGGCCCGCCGCCACCCATTGGCCATAGGCCTGGATCGCCCGCTGCTGCACGCCAATGGCGATGATCAGCGCGTCGAGCCCGGCAATGTCGCGCTCGATCAGCGCGTTGCGCTGGCCGAAGCGGCGATCGTCGATATAGCGGTCGCGCAGCAGCGCAAAAACGCCGCGGACCTTGAGCTCGCCGAGCCGGTCGGTGAAGCTGTAATCCTCATAGACCGGAAAATCGCCGCGCGAGACACGGTAGCTCGCCTCCAGCTGGCCACCATTGTTGGTGAGCGGCTGGATCGCCTTTCCCTGCACATAGGTGCCATCGTAAAAGCCCGCGATGCGTGAAAAGCCTTCGCCGCTGAACAGCAGGTCGAATGCGCCTTCGCTCGCCAGCACCCGTCCGTCCGCCGCGCGCGTATTGGCCAGCGCCTCGAGGATGCTCGGCGCAAAGCGGCGTGACGACGCCAGCACCTCGGACAGCTGCAATCCGCGTGAGGAGGGCACCTGATCGGGCGCGCTGACCGGGGCAGGGAGCGGCTGCGCCCCGACCGGAACAGCGAGCAAGGCCGAAACGGCCAGCCCGGCCAGCATCCATGCCTTGCGCATCACTTCTTCCCCGACGAGCTGCTCGAGGAGCCCGACGACGAGGACGACGAGGACGACGATACCTTGCCTCCGGTCTGCGTCATGCCACTATTGCCCTGCTCGGTGAGCGCCGGGTTCTGCAGCGGGAAGTCGTTGAGCTGGCGCCACAGTTCGAAGCCGACCGAGACCTGCTCCATCGCCACCCAGCCACGCACATTCGCGCCGAGGCGGACATAGGGTTCACCCGGCCAGCGGGCCTTGCCCGGCGCTTCGCGGACAAGCACGCGGAACAGCCCGTTCTGCGAGGCGGCAAGGTCGACCTGCTGCACCTCACCATCGAACAGGCCGCGCGCGACCGAGGGCCAGCCGGAAAACTGGATTGCGGGCCAGCCTTCGAACTCGAGCCGCACCTGCTGGCCCTTCCGGATCAGCGGCGCATCGCGGCCATCGACATAGATTTCGACCACGCGCTTGGCTTCGGTGGGCGCAAAGGTCGCCAGAACATCGCCCTGCGAGACCATGGTCGCCTTGTCCCCGCCGCTGATCCGCTGGATCACACCATTGCGCGGCGCGCGGACGAGCTGAAGCGACTGGCGCGCGAGATTGATGTCGATCTGGGTAATGGCCGCGCGCGCCTCGGCGAGCTTGGCCTCCATCTCAGCCACCTTGATGCGCGCCAGTTCGTTCTCGCGCCGCGATGCCAGGCCCTCGGAAAACAGGGTGCCGGTTCGGCCGACATCGTTGCGTGCGGTGCTGAGCGCGGAGGCAGCCGCGGCAGCCTTGGCCTCGGCCAAGCTGCGCTCGACACGCAGGCGCTCGAGCAGCATCGGATCGTTGTCGGAAATCTGGACGATCGGGTCGCCTTCGCGCACGACAGCGCCATCCTCGACATACCAGCGCTCGATGCGGCCGGAGACCAGTGCGGTCACGTTCTGCACACGGTCCTGCGGGTTGAGCGCGATCACCTGGCCCGCGCCATAGGCGGTCTGGATCCAGGGCACGTAGATCATGAACAGCGCTGCTGCCACGAGCGTGATGACCACCATCAGCGCAATGGCGCGCAGGGGACGGGGTGCACGCTGGGCCGCGAGCGTGCGGAAGCGGACAAGGGCGCGATCACGCGTTGCCATGGGCTGCCTCCTCCGCCTTGCTGTCTACGATCTGCAGGAACTCTGCGGGGTCGTCTATGATCCTCTGTCCGTCATCGCCAAGCCACAGATAGCGGCATCCTTCGGTAGGCGCGGGACGATAACTGAACTGAACGACAGTCGAGCCCTCTTCGCGCATCACCTTGCGCACATCAGCGAGGATGGCAGGATCGATCATGTCGAAAAGCCCGGTCAGAATGAGCAGGCGCGGACATTTCAGCATCGCGCCTGCCAGCTTCAGCCGCAGCGCCTCGGCATAGGAAAGCGGCCAGCCGCTGGTCGACAACTGGGTATCGAGACCCTCGGGCAGGCGCATCACCCGATCTTCCAGCCGGACCAGCGCCAGCGCCTTGAGCACATCGCCCGAGGTCGTGTCGGGACCGGCCAGGCGCAGATAATCGCGGATGCTCGCCTGGACGATGGTCGGGCGATCGAGCACGATGATCTCGCTGCGCAGCCGGAACATGTCGACCATGGCAATATCCTGTCCGCCCAGCGTGACCACGCCCGTCTCGGGTGTCAGATATCGCTTCATTGCATGGGTGAAAAGCCGCTGGATGCCGTGATTCTGCGCTTGGGCAATCAGTTGCGTTCCGGCGGGGATGGTGATGTCCAGCGTGATGCCGGGCGCGGTCGAACTGTGTGACACACGGCGCAGAATGAGATCGCTTCCGCCGATGGCGTCCTGGCCCTCGCGAGCCTCCTCTTCTTGCTCGATCTGATAAATGAGGCCGATTTCCTCGGCAGCGGCAATCAGGTCATAGGTGGTGTCGAGATAGACGCCAACCTGCCCGAGTCCGTAAAATGCCGCCGAGAGTATGAGTTCGGCAGCGACCAGCTGGCCGATCGACAGTTCACCCTGAATCACGAGCCAGCCACCCAGTGCGAGAAGGCCCGAGCTGGCCAGCGCGTAAAGCAGCAGAAAGGCGACGGTCTGCGATATCGAATACCGGAAGTGCTTGGCCTTGGCCGCGATATAGGCAGCGGTCACCTCTTCCGATCCGTCGAGCGCGTAATCGACATGGCGGCCCGACTTGTAGAAGCCGTTCGATGCGCCGACATTTTCCAGCCATTTCGCAGCATCATATTTGGCGTGGCTCAGTGCGATGCCCGATCGGATCGCGCCGCGCGTCCAGACCAGCAGGATCAGCACGGCGAGCGCGATGACGATCAGGTTGAAGGCCAGGAAGAACGGGTGATAGAAAGCGGTCACGGCAAAGCCAACCGCCGATTGCAGGATGATGGTGAACCCGCCGATCAACAGGCTGGGCACCGCCTTCTGCACCGTATTGACGTCAAAATAGCGGTTGAACAGGTCCTGCCGTTTGCTGTCTTCGAAGAACGGATTGCGGGCATGGATCGAACGGATGGTGATCTCCGCAACCTGGCGCGAATAGAAACGCCGCGCAAACAGCTCCATGGTGTAGATGCGCAGCGCAGACAGCAGCACCGCGATCAGCAGCAGCCCTAGCAGCGTACCGGCCAGGGTCACCAACGGTGTCACCAGCGCGGTGTTCGCGACCGAATTGATCAGCATCTGCACCGAAATTGGCGTTGCCAGCGACAGCACGGAGATCGCGACACCATAGACCAGCGCCAGCGCAAGGAAGCTACGCTCGCCCTTCAAGAGGCTGAACATCCAGCGGATAGCCTCGCGCGCGCCCATGATATGGTGTTCGGAAGATGATGCCATTTTTGCCTGCCCGTTATTCCAAGGTCGCCAGCGCACGAAATAGGCGACCTCGCCGATAAGCCCATTCGAAAGCGGTTTACCGGAGCAATTGGTTTTTTCTATCGGGAAGCTTCCCCCCGAACGCAGTTTTCCATGATATAGATTAACCTGCCGCTGGTCGAACGGTTATCCGGGCCGATTGATCCATGTTATGGCGGAATTTATCATGGCGGAAGGCTGGGCCATTCACAAGCATGACCCAGCACCAGATTGCGAACATGTGCAAACTGCCAAGAGCAGCCCGATTGCGGCCGAACCCGCGCCGCGGGCTCGGCGCGCGGACGCCTATCGCTTGAGCAGCGGAGCCAGATACTGGCCGGTATAGCTGCCTGCGACCTTGGCGACCTGTTCGGGGGTGCCTTCGGCAACAACCTGACCGCCCTTGACCCCGCCTTCAGGGCCCATGTCGATGATCCAGTCTGCGGTCTTGATGACGTCGAGATTGTGTTCGATCACGACCACGCTGTTGCCCTGTTCAACGAGGCGATGCAGCACCTCGAGCAGCTTGCGCACGTCCTCGAAATGCAGCCCGGTGGTAGGTTCGTCGAGAATGTACAGCGTCTGCCCGGTCGAGCGGCGCGACAGTTCCTTGGCGAGCTTGACGCGCTGCGCCTCGCCACCGGAGAGGGTGGTGGCCTGCTGGCCGACCTTGACATAGCCGAGGCCCACTTCCCACAGCATCGCCATCTTGTCGCGGATCGGCGGGACAGCCTTGAAGAACTCAACCGCATCCTCGACCGTCATGTCGAGCACGTCGGCGATGCTATGGCCCTTGAACTTCACCTCCAAAGTTTCGCGATTATAGCGCTTTCCGCCGCATTCCTCGCAGGTGACATACACATCGGGCAGGAAGTGCATCTCGATCTTGATGACGCCATCGCCCTGGCATTTCTCGCAGCGACCGCCCTTGACGTTGAAGCTGAACCGGCCCGGCTTGTAGCCGCGCGCCAGGCTTTCGGGCAGCCCGGCAAACCAGTCGCGGATGTTGGTGAACGCACCGGTATAGGTCGCGGGGTTCGATCGCGGGGTGCGACCGATCGGCGACTGATCGATGTCGATCACCTTGTCGCAATGTTCGAGCCCGGTGATCTTGTCATGCGGCCCCGCGATGATCCGTGCGCCATTCAGCGCCCGCGCGGCTCCCGCGAACAGCGTATCGATGGTGAAACTGGACTTGCCCGATCCCGATACCCCGGTGATGCAGGTGAAGGTGCCGAGCGGGATCGACGCCGTGACGCCGGTGAGGTTGTTGGCGCGGGCATTGTGCACGGTCAGCTTCTTGCCATTACCCTTGCGGCGCTTCTTCGGCACCTCGATCCGCCGCTCGCCGGTAAGGTACTGCGCGGTCAGCGAGTCCTTCGCCTTGAGCAATTCGGGCAAGGTGCCCTTGGCAACCACCTCGCCGCCATGCACGCCCGCGCCGGGGCCGAGATCGACGATATAATCGGCCGTGCGGATCGCATCCTCGTCATGCTCGACGACAATCACGGTATTGCCCAGATCGCGCAGGCGCTTCAATGTCACCAGCAGCCGGTCATTGTCCTTCTGGTGCAGGCCGATGCTTGGTTCGTCGAGCACATAGAGCACGCCCGAAAGACCGCTGCCGATCTGGCTGGCGAGTCGGATTCGCTGCGACTCTCCGCCGGATAAGGTGCCCGAGGTGCGGTCGAGATTCAGATAATCGAGTCCGACATTGTTGAGGAAGCCCAGGCGCTCGATGATTTCCTTGAGGATCGCCTTGGCAATCTGCTGCTGCTGCGGTCCCAGCTTCTCGTTCAGCGTCTCGAAGAAATGCAGCGCATCGGCGACCGAGCGGCGGGTCGAGATCGAGATGTCCTCGCCCGCCACCTTGACCGAAAGCGCTTCGGGCTTGAGGCGCGCCCCGTCACAGACTTCGCAGGGCTGCGCGGTCTGATACTTGCTCAGCTCCTCGCGCATCCACGCGCTGTCTGTCTGCAGCATGCGGCGGTTGAGATTGCCGATCACGCCCTCGAACGGCTTCTTGACCTCATAGCTCTTGCGCCCGTCCTGGAAACGCAAGGTTACCGGCTTGCCCGCCGTGCCGTGCAGGATGATCAGCCGTGCCTCGCCGGGCAGGTCCTGCCAGGGCGTGTCGAGCGAGAAGCCGAATTCGCGCGCCAGGCTGGCGAGCACCTGCATGTAATAGGGCGAAGGCGGGTTCGACTTGGCCCAGGGCACGATCGCGCCCTTCTTGAGGCTCAGCTCCTCGTTGGGCACGACCAGCTGCGGGTCGAAATACATCTTCTCGCCCAGGCCATCGCAGGCAGGGCAGGCGCCCTGCGGCGCGTTGAACGAAAACAGCCGCGGCTCGATCGCCTCGATGGTGAAGCCGGATACCGGGCAGGCGAAACGTTCGGAAAAGATGATGCGGTTGTCGGGGATGCCCGCGTTCTTCATTCCCTTCTTGGGCTTCTCGTCCGTTGCTGCCGCAGCATCGCCTGCGGCGACCGCCGACGGTCCGCCAAGCGCTGCCACCGTACCATCCGCGAGATCGACATAGGCCAGGCCATCGGCGAGCTTGAGCGCGGTCTCGAAGCTGTCCGCCAGCCGCGTCTCGATGCCCTCACGCACCGCCATGCGGTCGACCACGACCTCGATGTCATGCTTGTACTTCTTGTCGAGCGCGGGCGCCGCGTCGATCTCGTACATCTCGCCGTCAATGCGCACGCGGGTGAAGCCCGCCTTCTGCCATTCGGCCAGTTCCTTGCGATACTCGCCCTTGCGGCCGCGGACCACAGGCGCGAGCAGATAGAAACGCGTGCCCTCGGGCAGCGCCATCACCCGGTCGACCATCATGCTGACGGTTTGCGCGGTGATCGGCAGGCCGGTCGCGGGTGAATAGGGCACGCCGACGCGCGCCCAGAGCAGGCGCATGTAATCGTAGATCTCGGTGACCGTCGCGACGGTCGAGCGTGGATTGCGACTGGTCGTCTTCTGCTCGATGCTGATCGCGGGGCTCAGGCCGTCAATATGCTCTACATCGGGCTTCTGCATCATTTCGAGGAACTGGCGCGCATAGGCCGAGAGCGATTCGACATAGCGCCGCTGGCCCTCGGCATAGATGGTGTCGAACGCCAGGCTCGACTTGCCGCTGCCCGAAAGCCCGGTGATCACGATCAGCTGATCGCGCGGGAGATCGATGTCGACGCCCTTGAGATTGTGTTCGCGCGCGCCGCGCACAGAGATGTGAGTGAGCATGAACGGCCTTATGTTCTATTGATGTTCCGCTGGCAAGCGGGAGAAAGCACGGTGCGGCGCTTGAGCCGGGTCGCGAGCGAAACATGGTGCTGCGGGACGCACGCTGCAAGGGCGCGACATGCGACGAATGGAACCGCTTTGAGCGATGATCGTAGCCGTGTTAATCGAGATCAACTTTGTCTTGAGGGAATATGATGATGACTTTTCGCCCGTTCAGCCGCGCCTCGCTGGCCATCGCTTTGACTGCTTCGGCGCTCGCCATGCCCGCTTTCGCACAGCAGGCCAGTGCCCCCGCCGCGGCTGAGCCCGATAACGGATCGATGGAACCGTCGCCCGTCACCCGCAATCCGAGCACGCCCGAGGAACAGGCCGAGCGCGAAGCGGCCAATGCTGCCCAGGTGCAAGCGTCGAATGCACAGCTCGCGCAGAATGCCGCCAATCTCGCAAACTATGAGGCGCGTCGCTCCAGCTATGAAAACCAGATGAAGCTTTACGAGAACACGGTCGATTCGCGCGCGCGGGCCGAGTCCGAATATGCCGAGGTGAAGAAGCTTTACGACGCCATCTACGCGCAGTGGGAAGCCGATGTTGCCGCCTGCAACGCTGGCGACCGCAAGCGCTGTGCACAGGCGCCCGTTATGCCCAAATGAACCGGGGTGCGGCTCGTGTCGCGCGCCCTAGATCTTCGGTAACACCAGGGTAAAGCGCGCCCCCTGCCCGGGCGCGCTTTCCACTGTCAGATCGCCCTGCATCGCGAGCGCTAGCCGCCGCGAGATGTACAGGCCGAGGCCACTGCCGCCGTCGCCGCTGCGGCCGAGCCGCTCCCATTTGTTGAACAGCCGCTGCTGATCCTCTTCCGAAAGCCCGGGTCCCTGATCGGCAACGGTCACGCTGGCCCAATCCGGGCCCTCGTCGAGCCGCAGCCAGATCATCGATCCATCGGGCGCGTAATTGATGGCATTGCCTAGCAGATTGAGCAGGACCTGAAGCACACGCCGGAACTCGCCGGTCGCAGCCAGGCTCTCGTCTTCGGCAGGCTTGTCGATCCGGATCGAGCGGTCGGCGGCCTTGAGCGCGAGAAGCCCCGCTGCGCGCCGGGCGAGATCGGCAAGATCGACCGGTTCGCTCGCAGCGCTGAATCCGCTGGCTTCGATCGCTTCCAGATCCGCCAGATCGTCGATCAGCGCCAGCAGGTGTCGTCCGGCTGATGCAATATCGCCAGCATAGCCGGCATAATCCGAACGCAACGGTCCCTCGAGCCGACCGCCGA
>NZ_LSIS01000205.1:0-480 GCF_001556365.1 Blastomonas sp. CCH1-A6
TTCCCCGCCCGAGGCGGCCGCACCGCAAGCGCCGCGCCCCGATCCGCAAGCCTTCCAGCTTCGCGGCAACCCGCCGCGCGTCATGCGCCTGTCGCGCAAGGCGCTGGCCGCCATCGGCGTCGTCGCCGGCCTCGGCATCGGCGGCTCGCTGATCTATGCGCTCAAGCCGGCCGGCGAGAAGGCGGCCAAGGAACTCTACAGCACCGACAGCCGCGCCACCTCTGAGACCATCACGTCGGGACCTCGCGACTACAGCCAGGCGCCGAAACTCGGCCCGCCGCTTCCCGGCGACCTCGGCGGCCCGATCGTCTCGGCCCAGCAGCGCGGGGAGAATGTCCAGGTCCCGCCGGTCGGCGCCCAGCCCGATCCGCGCGCGCAGGCCGCGGAAGCCGCCCGCCAACGCGCGCAGCAGGAGCGCGACGCGGCGCGCATGAGCGGTGTGTTCCTCGGCGGCAGCAGCGCCGGGGCCGCTGCGATGCC
>NZ_LSIS01000206.1:0-34485 GCF_001556365.1 Blastomonas sp. CCH1-A6
GATCTCCAGCTGCTCGACATCGAGATGATTGAGCTGTCGAACGGGGTGAAGGCGATCCTCTATCCCAATGACGCCGAAGTCTCGAAGATCATGGTCAAGGTCCGCTTCGGTAACGGCTATCAGGCGTTTCCGGCGGACAAGCCCTCGCTGGTCTGGGCGGGCCAATCGGCACTGGTGGCGAGCGGCATCGGCGAGATCGGCCAGGAAGGGCTCGACCGGCTGACCAATGGCCGCCGCATCGGTTTCGGCTTCGACGTCGAGAACGACGCGTTCTCGTTCTCCGCCGACACCCGCCGCGCCGATCTGGAGGACCAGCTCAAGCTGTTCGCGACCAAGCTGGCCGCGCCGCGCTGGGATGCGAACCCCGTCCGCCGCGCCAAGGCGGGGACGGAGCTTGCCTATCGCAGCTTCTCGATGTCGCCGCAGACCGTGCTGGAACGCGATCTCAACTATCTCACCCGCGACCGCGATCCGCGCTGGAAGGTGCCGGGGCCGGAAGAAGCCGCGCAGCTGACCCCCGAGGCGTTCCGTGCGACCTGGGAACCGCTGTTGCAACAGGGGCCGATCGAGGTGCTGCTGTTCGGCGATTTCGACCGGGCAGAGGCGATTGCCGCGCTGGAAAAGACCTTTGGTGCCCTGCCGCCACGCCAGCCGGTGCCGGTGGTGGCGGGCCCCTCGACGGTGCGCTTCCCGGCCCCGAACAGCGAGCCGGTGGTTGTGCGGCACGAGGGCGCGCCCGATCAGGCGGCGGCGTTCATCGGCTGGCCGACCGGTGGCGGGCTCGAGGGCGTGCAGGAAAGCCGCCAGCTCGAGATCCTGACCGCGATCTTCAACAGCCGTCTGTTCGACCAGTTGAGGGCCCAAGCCGGCGCGAGCTATGCACCTCAGGTGGTCAACAACTGGCCGATCGCGTTCGACCAGGGCGGCTATATCGGCGTGATCGGGCAACTTGCGCCGGAAAATGTCGCCAAGTTCTTCGAGATCGCCAATACCATCGCGGCGGATCTTGCGGCAAAGCCGGTGGATGCGGACGAGCTGGCTCGTGCGACCGAGCCGCTGCGGCAGCTCGTCTCGCGCGCCAGCACGGGCAACAATTTCTGGCTCAACCAGCTGCAGGGCGCCACGCGCGATCCGCGCCGGATTTCGGCGCTGCGCACGATCCTGCCCGATTACACGGTGACCACGCCTGAAAAGATGCAGGCGCTTGCCGCCAAATATCTGCTACGCGACAAGGCCTGGTCGTTCGTGGTGCTGCCCGAGGAGGCACCTGCCCCCTCGGGTCGGTGATGCGGCCGATCAGCTCGTCGGCATCTCGTCGGGCCCGCGGCCGGGCTCGACGATATCCGGGCCGACCGGATCGATCTCGGGCGGCTGCTGCACCGGGTCTTCCATCGGCGGCTCGTTGACCGGCAGTTCGGGCGGGCTCTGCGGCTCGATTCGGTCGGGGGCGGGGATCTTGGGGTCGTCGGGACGTGTGGCCATGAAAAGGCTCCTTTCGTTCGACCTACGCGCCGCCGGTACAGCGGTTGCGGGCGAGACATCGCGCGGGATGCGCCCCCTTGCCCTTTGCGGCAACCTTCTTTAGACGCGCACGCTTGATTACCGCGACGCGGGCGTGGCGAAACTGGTAGACGCGCCAGATTTAGGTTCTGGTATCGAAAGATGTGGGGGTTCAAGTCCCTTCGCCCGCACCATCGCATGGATGGCCGGGAAAGGGTGGGATTGCCCTTTCTTATTATGGAAAGACAAGAGTTTAAGCCGATGCAGATTGTCGAGACGCTGAACGAGGGCCTGAAGCGGGCCTATACCATCACCATCCCCGCCAAGGATCTGGACGCCCGGGTCGATGCGGAGGTGAAGAAGATCGCGCCGCAGGTGCGCATGCCCGGTTTCCGCCCTGGCAAGGTGCCCGCCAACCTGATTCGCAAGATGCACGGCGAATCGATTCACGCCGACGCGCTCAACGCCACGATCCAGGAAAGCGTCGACAAGGCGATCCGCGACAACAATCTGCGCCCCGCCATCCAGCCCTCAGTCGACCTGAACGAGGACTATGCCGCCGGCAAGGATGCCGAGGTCAAGGTCTCGCTCGAAGTGCTGCCCCAGGTTCCCACCCCGGCGATCGATTCGATCACGCTCGAGCGCCTGACGGTCGAGCCCGCCGAGGAAGCCGTGACCGAGGCGCTGCAGCGCATCGCCGACGGCCAGAAGAGCTATGACACCGCGCCCAAGAGCTACAAGGCCAAGGAAGGCGACCAGGTCGTCATCGACTTCGAAGGCAAGGTCGATGGCGTGCCGTTCGAAGGCGGCAAGGGCGAAGGCATGGCCGTGGTCATCGGTTCGGGCCAGCTCATCCCCGGTTTCGAGGACCAGCTCGTCGGCCTGAAGGCCAATGACGAAGCCGTGATCAACGTGACCTTCCCGGAAAATTACGGTGCCAAGGATCTCGCGGGCAAGGCCGCGACCTTCGACATCGTCGTCGGCGAGGTGAAGAAGCCGGGCGAGACCAAGCTCGACGACGATTTCGCCAAGTCGCTGGGCCTCGAAAGTCTCGAGCAGCTGACCGGCCTGATCAAGGGCCAGCTCGAGCAGGAACTGAACGGCCTGACCCGCACGCACATGAAGCGCCGCCTGCTCGACCAGCTGGCCGCCAATCATGACTTCGAGGTTCCACCCTCGATGGTCGAAGCCGAGTTCAACCAGATCTGGGCGCAGCTCGAACAGGAAGCCGCACAGGAAGAGGATGTCGAGGCTGCTCGCGCCGAGATGGAAAAGGACCGCGACGAATATCACGCGATCGCGGTGCGCCGCGTGCGTCTTGGCCTGCTGCTCTCCGAGATCGGCCAGGCCAATGGCGTCGAAGTGTCGGCGCAGGAAATGAACATGCTGATCGCGCAGGCCGCGCAGCAGTATCGCCAGGAAGACCGCCAGCGCTTCGCGGAATATATCCGCAACACGCCGATGGCCGCTGCCCAGCTGCGCGCGCCGCTTTATGAGGACAAGGTCGTCGACTTCCTGTTCGACAAGGCGACGATCACCGACCGCAAGGTCACCCGCGAGGAGCTGGAAGCGGCGATCGAGGCGGACGAGGACGGCCATGTCCATGGTCCCGATTGCGGCCATGACCACAGCCACGACGAAAAGCCCAAGGCCAAGAAGGCCGCGCCCAAAAAGGCTGCGGTGAAGAAGGACGCGGAAGCCGAAGCCGCTCCGGCTGAGGCGGCTGACGAAGCCAAGCCCGCCAAAAAGGCTCCGGCGAAGAAGGCCGCTGCCAAGAAGGAAGAGGCTCCCGCCGAAACCGCCGAGGCCGCCGAAAAGCCTGCCAAGAAGGCCCCGGCGAAAAAGGCCGCTGCCAAGAAGGCCTGATCCTTCCGCGCTACGAACACAGAAAAGCCCCCGCGAGCCCGTCTCGCGGGGGTTTTTTCATGTCCGCCGCCAGCGCCGGTCGGCCAGGATCGCGCGCGCGGCATTGTGCCCCGGCGCACCGGTGACGCCGCCGCCCGGATGCGTGCCCGATCCGCACATGTACAGGCCCTTCAAGGGCCCGCGATAATCGGCATGGCCCAGCACCGGCCGCGCCGCCCAGAGCTGGTCGAGGCTCATACGTCCGTGGAAGATATCGCCGCCGACCAGCCCGAATTTGCGCTCCAGGCCTTTCGGGCTGAGTATCTGCCGCCCCAGGATCGAAGCGCGAAAGCCGGGCGCGTGCGCCTCCACGGTGCCGATGATCGTGTCCGCCGCCGCAGCTTCCTGCTCTTCCGTCCAGGCGAGCGCGGGATCGAACTGCTGGCAGAACAGGCTCGCGACATGATGTCCCGCCGGCGCGAGGCTGTCGTCGACTTGGGAGGGAATCAGCATCTCGACAATCGGTTCGCGCGACCATCCGTGCGCCTTGGCGTCGGTGAACGCCCGGTCCATGTAATCGAGGCTGGGTGCGATCACGATCCCCGCACGCAGATGCTCGCCCGCTCCGGGCAGGCTGGCAAAGTTGGGCAACCGATCAAGCGCGACATTCATGCGGAAGCTGCCTGACCCGGTGGCATAGCCGCGCATCCGCCGCGCGAAATCGTCAGGCAGCGCGGCTTCGGGCACCAGCCGCCCATAGAGCAGTTTCGGCCCGACATTGGCGATGATCCGGCTGCTCCACATCTCCTCGCCGCTCGCCAGTCGCACCCCGACCGCGCGTCCGCCCTCGACCAGCACCTGATCGACCGGGCTGTTCAGGCGGATGTCCACGCCCTGTTCAGCGCACGCCTCGGCCATCATCCGGGTGATGCTGCCCATGCCGCCGACGACATGCCCCCAGCTGCCCTTGTTCCCGTTCACCTCGCCGAAGACATGGTGGAGCAGCACATAGGCAGAGCCCGGCGTATCCGGGCTGGCATAGTTGCCGACCACCGCGTCGAAGCCGAACGCGGCTTGCACCGGCGCGCTCTCGAACCATTGGTTCAGGAACTCGCGCGCCGACTTTGTGAACAGCTCGAGCACGTCGCGCTGCACGTCGCGCGACAGCCGCGAGAGCAGCCGCCCGGTGGTCAGCGCCTCGACCAGACCGGCGATGCCGCTGCCGATATTGGGCGGCGGCCGCAGCGCCAGGTTGCGCAGCACATCGGCCACCCGGTCGAGCATCGCGTAATAGCCCGGCAGCGCCTCGGCATCGCGCTTCGAGAAGCGCGCGAACTCGGCCTGCGTCCGCTCGAGCCCCCCGCCCAGGATCAGATGGTCGCCTTGGGGCAGCGGCAGGAAATTGGAAACGGGCCGCTCGATGACGCGATAGCCGCGCTGCACCAGCCCCATGTCCGCGATGACGCGCGGCTGCAGCAGGCTGACGGTATAGCTCGCCACCGAATTGCGGAAACCGGGATGGAACTCCTCGGTCACCGCCGCGCCGCCGACGACGCCCCGCGCCTCGACGATGCGCACGTTCATGCCCGAACGCGCGAGATAGAAGGCGCAGGTCAGTCCGTTATGCCCGCCCCCGATGATGATCGCATCCGGCTGTGTGTCGCTCTTCGCCATGGATTGAAGGCCTAGCCCAGCCTTGCGCCCTCGCCAACCGCGTACGGCCCCAAGAAATCGCTGGCGTGGGCTTGCGGATATTGATAGCGGTTCGCAAAACCATGCTTCTTGACCAGCTTCCCACCGGCCAGCGCGCGGAGATTGCCGCGATCGACTGGAGCATCCTGCCCCCAGACGAGGGCAAGCGGCTGCGCGCGCTCGGCGTCGACGAAGGCGCGATGGTCTCGATCCGCCGGCGCGGCATCTTTTTCGGCCGCGATCCGATCGCGCTCGATATCGGGCGGATGACCGTGGCGATCCGCCGCGTCCATGCCCGCGCGATCACGCTGCGCGAACCGGAGCCTATCGCATGACCCGCCATCAGCCGCTGATCGCGCTGGTCGGCAACCCCAATGCCGGCAAGAGCGCGCTGTTCAACGCGCTAACCGGGGCGCGGCAGAAGATCGCCAACTATCCCGGCGTCACCGTCGAGCGCAAATCGGGCCGCTTCGCCTTTGCCGATGGCCGCCCTGCCGAGCTGATCGACCTGCCCGGCAGCTACAGCCTCGACCCCACCAGCCCCGACGAGGCGGTGACCCGCAACGTGGTGATGGGTGCCCAAGCGGGCGAGCGCCAGCCCGATGCGCTGGTGATCGTGCTCGATTCGGCCAATCTCGATCAGCATCTGGTCTTCGCGCTCGAACTGCTGCAGCTTGGCTTGCCGACCGTCATCGCGCTCAACATGGTCGATCTCGCCGAACGCGACGGGCTCACGCTCGATGCGGCGCGGCTCGCGGCGGATCTGGGCGTGCCGGTCATCCCTACCGTCGCGGTGCGCAGGCGTGGCCTGACCGATCTTGCCGCCGCGCTCGATGCGGTGATCCTGGCGAAACAGGTGCCGCACGCGCCGCTGGGTGAGCCCGATATGCGCGCGCGGCGCCGCCGGGCCGAGCATATCGCGACTGCCGCGATCGTCAGCCAGACGCAGAGCCGCCGCTGGACCGACCGCGCCGATGCCGTGCTGCTCCACCCCTTTGCCGGCCCGCTGATCCTGTTCGCGCTGCTGTTCGTGATCTTCCAGGCGGTGTTCAGCTGGGCATCGCCCTTTGCCGATGCGCTCGAGGTGGGCGCGGGCGCGCTGAGCGAACTGGCCACGGCGGTCATTCCCGAAGGCTTTTTCCGCTCGCTGGTCGTCGATGGCGCGATCGCGGGCGTCGGCGCGGTCGTCGTCTTCCTGCCGCAGATCGTCATCCTGTTCTTCTTCATCCTGATGATGGAGGCGACCGGATATATGGCGCGCGCCGCGTTCATCATGGACCGGCTGATGGCGAGCGTCGGCCTGTCGGGCCGCTCGTTCATCCCGCTGCTCTCCAGCTTTGCCTGCGCGATTCCCGGCATCATGGCGACGCGCAGCATCTCGGACGAGAAGGACCGGCTCACCACCATCCTGATCGCGCCGCTGATGACCTGCTCGGCGCGGCTGCCCGTCTACACCGTGATCATCGCCGCGTTCATTCCCCAGATCGCGGTCGGCCCCGGCATCGGGCTGCAGGGCCTGGTGCTGTTCGGCCTCTATGTCTTCGGCATCATCGGCGCGATGGTGGTCGCGCTCGTCCTGCGCTCGACCGTCGCCAAGGGCGGGGCGAGCGGCTTCCTGATGGAGATGCCCAAATACCAGATGCCGCGCCTGGCCGATCTCGCGCTCGGCCTGTGGCAGCGCGCCTGGCTGTTCCTGCGCCGCGCGGGCACGATCATCTTTGCGGTCACCATCGGCCTGTGGCTGTTGCTCAGCTTTCCGCAGGTGCCGCCGGGCAGCAGCATGAGCCAGTCCGAATATTCCGCCGCCGGACGCATCGCCGGCGTGCTCGAACCCGTGGTCGCGCCGATCGGCTTTTCGCGCGACATCGCGCTGGCGCTGATCCCCGCGATGGCGGCCCGCGAGGTCGCGGTCTCGGCGCTCGCCACCACCTATGCGATCGACGCGACCGACGAAGATGAACAGGCCCAGGCGCTGGGTGAGCGGCTCGCCGGGCGCTGGTCGCTGCCGACCGCGCTCGCCTTTCTCGCCTGGTTCGTGTTCGCGCCGCAATGCATCTCGACCATCGCGGTCACCCGGCGCGAGACCAATGGCTGGAAATGGCCGATGTTCATGGTCGGCTACCTCTTTGGCCTGGCCTGGATCGCGGCTGGCATCACGTTCTGGACTGCGACGGCATTCGGTCTATAGACGCGTCATCGCGCCATCGGCATAGTGCCGGGCAACACTCATCACAGCATCAAAATCCTGAGGAAAGCATATGTCGGGCAGCGTCAACAAGGTCATCCTGATCGGCAATCTGGGGGCCGATCCCGAGGTCCGCAGCTTCGCCAATGGCGGCAAGGTCGCCAATCTCCGCCTCGCCACCACCGAGAGCTGGAAGGACCGCAATACCGGCGAGAAGCAGGAGCGCACCGACTGGCACACTGTCGCGGTGTTCGGCGATGGCCTGGCGGGCGTGGCCGAGCGCTTCCTGCGCAAGGGCAGCAAGATCTATGTCGAAGGCCAGTTGCGCACCCGCAAGTGGCAGGACCAGCAAGGCAATGACCGCTACACAACCGAAGTGGTGCTGCAGGGCCCCGGCGCGGTGCTGACCATGCTCGACAGCGCGCAGGGCCGTGGCGGCGGTGGCGGCGGAATGGGCGGCGGCGGCGGCGATTATGGCGGCGGCTCGCGGGGCGGCTCTTCGGGCGGAAGCTCGGGCAGCTCGCGCGGCTTCAACGACGGCGGCTCGTCGAGCGGCTGGGGCGGCGGCGGCTTCGACGACGATCTCAACGACGACGTGCCGTTCTGATCGGTCGCTGACGGCGGGTCGGTGCGATGACGGACAGGGCCGAGGCGCTCAAGGCGCTGCTGATCCGAAACTTCGATACCGTTCCGCTCGAGCATCGTACCCGCACCGCAAGCGTCGATTTCCGCCATGCGCGGGTCACCGAGGGGACGGCGGCGAGCAAATTGGGCGCGGCGGTGCTGGTCGTGGCACCGGGCAAGATCGCCTGTCCCTATCATCTGCACCATGCCCAGGAAGAGATGTTCGTCATCCTCGAAGGCAGCGGTACGCTGAGGGTGGCGGGCGAGCACGTTCCCATTGGTGCTGGCGATGTCATCACCGTGCCGCCGGGGCCGGATTACCCGCGCCAGATCATCAACACGTCAGACGCGCCGCTCAAATATCTCGCGATCAGTACGCAGGACGACCCGGAAATCTACGAATATCCCGATTCGGGAAAGTTCATGGCCGAAGCTGGCTTGTTTCGGGAGCATCCCTTCGAGGTAATCCAGCGCAGCCGCGAAAGCCTGGACTATTGGGATGGCGAGCCCTGAAATCAAACAACCGGACACGAGGCCAACATGCGCTTTACCATTTACCACAACCCCAAATGCGGCACCTCGCGCAACGTGTTGGCTGCGATCCGCGAGGCGGGGCATGAGCCTGAGGTCATCGAATATCTGAAGACTCCGCCCTCGCGCGAGACGCTGCAAAGCCTGATCGAACGTGCGGGCGAGGGCGCACGCGGCCTGCTGCGCGCCAAGGAGCCGCTGGTGAAGGAACTCGGCCTCGACGGGGCCGATGTCACCGATGCGGCGATCATCGACGCGATGATGGCGCACCCGATCCTGATCAACCGCCCGATCGTGGTGACCGACAGCGCGGTGAAGCTCTGCCGCCCCAGCGAGACGGTGCAGGAACTGCTCTGACACGAAACCCCGGCGCAGCGATCGCCACGCCGGGTTCGGGAGTGTTCGCTTGCAGCCCGATCAGCCCAGATAGTCGTGCAGCACGCGGCCATAAGGCAGCGTCATGTCGGTGACGAGGTGCAAGCCCCCGACATGCTCGAGCACCGGCAGGTCGGCGAGCGGGCAGTTGACCGAATCGACCAGCTCGACCCGCGCCCGGCCGGTCCAGGCACCTTTCACCACGATATTCTCGAAATTGATGCCGACGAGCTGCGCGATGGCAGGCGTACCGTCGATGTCCGGGATCAGCTTCAGCGTCACCTGTGTGCGCCCCAGCAGCGATTCGATCTCGGCGAGATCGGTCGGCCCCCCATGCTTGTAGACCATGGTGCCATGCGCGACGGCCTGGCCCGAATAGGTCAGCTCACCGGTCAATGTGTCGCCCACGGTCTTGAGCTTCGCGATGCCGTATTTCATCGGATAGCCCCAGATCTCGCGGCCCCCGGCGAGCGGCGGGCAGTTGTCGACGTACATCTGGGTCAGGAAATTGCACTTCTCGCCGTTGAAGGTGCACGGGATCACCTGCGCCACCGCCGAATAGGCCCCGAAGCCCTCGCCATCGGGCAGGTCGAGCCACTGGACCGAGACAATATCGCCATCGGGCTCGAGCGGTTCGGGCAGCATCTTGCGGATCTTCGCCGGATCGGTGCGATAGCTGACGATCATGTACTGGCGTTCGAAGAACTTGTACGGGCCCACCGGGTAAGTGGGGCTTTGCAGCGGCATCGAGCTGAGTTTCAGCACATCCTGCTTTTTCATGACTGCGTCCTCCCTCAGCCCGCGGCGTCTTTGATGTAATCGAACAGCACCCGGCCGTGCGGCAGGGTGAGGTCGCTGACGAAATGCTTGCCGCCAACGATGCGCAGGATCGGCAGGTCCGCGACCGGCGCGTTGACATGCGGGATCAGCTGCAGCCGCGCGGGGCTGACCCAGCAGCCCTTCACCGTGATATTCTCCAGATTGTACGCGACGAGCTGGCAGATCTTGGGGCTGCCATCGACATCGGGGATGATCTTGAGATTGCACGAAGTCTTGGTCATCGACTTGGCCTGCGCCTCGCAGCCCCCGGGCGCTTCCTGCCACTTGTACGCCATCGTGCCCATCGCCACGGTCTGGCCGGCATAGCTCAGCGTACCGGTCAGCGTGTCCGATGCGACCACCAGCTTGGGCAGTGCATATTTCTTGGGAAAGCCCCAGATCTCGCGCCCGCCGTCGATCGGCGGCTGGTCGTCGAGATACATCTGCGCGGTATAGTTGATCGGCTCGCCGTTGAAGGTGCAGGGGATGACGATGCCGCTTTCGGTATAATCGCCGAAGCCCGAGCTGTCGGGCATCTTGATCCATTCGTACAGCACGAGATTTTCCTCGTTCGGGACCAGCGGCTCGGGCACCGCGGCGCGCAGCGCGACCGGATCGGTCTCGTAGGTGACGATCATGAATTCGCGGTTGATGAAGCGATACGGCCCCAGCGGATAGCTGGGCGCGGCCGCCGGCATCGAAGGCAGTTTCAGGATTTCTTCAGGCGTCATGGCAGGACAGCCCCTTTTTGGTGGAGATCAGAGGAAGAAGGATTTGATATCCGTCGATGATGTCACCCCGACATCGTCGAAGTGATTTTCCAGCCACTGGCTGGCACAGGCGCGACCCACATCTCTCAGTTTCTGCATGAACGACCAGTCCGGGTTCAGCTTGCTGGTGACCCCCAGGCTTTCCATGAACACCTCGTCCTGGATCGAATGGATCAGCATCCGCCGGTGCTTGTCGTCGTTGAGCTGGCCGTCGTCGATCAGGTGCGTGACGAAGGCGATCGCGCGCATCTCGCGCATCAGGCTGGAATTGAAGCTGATCTCGTTGATGCGGTTGAGGATGTCCTTGGCTGTCTTCGGCACTTCCTCGCGGTTGAGCGGGTTGATGTGCACGATCACCACGTCGCTGGTCTGGCTGCCATAGATCAGCGGGAAGATCGCCGGATTGCCCATGTACCCGCCGTCCCAATAGGCCTCGCCATCGATCTCGATGGTCTGGAACATGAAGGGCAGGCAGCCCGAGGCGAGCACCTGATCGGGGCCGATCTCGTGATTCTCGAACATCCGCACCTTGCCCGTGCGGACATTGGTGGCCGAGAGGAACAGCTTGATCGGGCAGCCTTCGCGCAGCACGTCGAAATCGACGCTGCTTTCGAGCACCTGGCGCAACGGATTGAAATTGAACGGGTTGAGCTCATAGGGCGACATGACCCGCGAAAGGATGTCCATGAACACGAACGCAGGGCTGAAATCGAGGCTGTGATTGCCCAGCGCCTTGTCGATCCAGCTCGGCTGGAGCGGGCCCTTCGCGCCCTCGTCGCTGATCTTCTTCCAGAATTTGGCGAGCTCCTCGCGCGCGCCTTCCGCGCCGCCGATGGTCAGGCCATAACCGAGCACGGTGGCGTTCATCGCACCTGCGCTGGTCGCGCTCACCGCATCGAAATGGAGCCGCCCGTCCTCGAGCAGCTTGTCGAGCACGCCCCAGGCAAAGGCGCCATGCGCGCCTCCACCCTGCAAGGCCAGATTGACCGGCTTGCTGTTCGCCGCTGCAACATATCTGTCACTTTTCGGTTTCGCATCCGCAGCATAAGCCGCCGACGACGGACCAGCCTTGGCCATCGTAGTTCCCCCAGAAACAGTCGCGAAACCCGAGTTTTTCCGTTGGAACCTAGGGGTAACTCACGTTAGACGAGTCGGCAAGAGTGATTCGCTGCAACTGCGAACATCGCCCGGGCCGCGTCGTGCAACCGCATTGAAATTGAAGAGGATCTTTTATGCTCAAGGGTTTGAATGCCATCGTCACCGGCTCGACCAGCGGGATCGGCCTGGGCATCGCGAACGTTCTGGCGTCCAAGGGCGCGAATCTGGTCATCACCGGTTTCGGCGATGCCGACGCGATCGAGAAGGAGCGCGCCGGCCTGGCCGAGAAATACGGCGTCGAGGTCGTCTACAGCAATGCCGACATGTCGAAGCCCGATGACGTGCGCGCGATGGTCGAATTGTGCGTCGAGAAGCTCGGCTCGGTCGACATTCTCGTCAACAATGCCGGCATCCAGCACACCGCATCGGTCGAGGAATTCCCGGAAGAAAAGTGGCACCAGGTGATCGCGATCAACCTGTCGGGAATCTTCTTCGCCATCCAGGCCGCGCTGCCGCACATGAAGAAGAAGGGCTTTGGCCGCATCATCAATATCGGATCGGTGCACGGCCTGATCGCCAGCAAGCACAAGGCGGCTTACGTTGCCGCCAAGCACGGCGTGGTCGGCCTTTCCAAGGTGGTCGCGCTCGAAAACGCTGGCACCGGCATCACCAGCAACACAATCTGCCCCGGCTGGGTCCATACCCCGCTGGTGCAGAAGCAGATCGAGGCGATGGCCGAGGAACAGGGCATCAGCGTCGAGGCCGCGACCGAAAAGCTGCTGATCGAAAAGCAGCCGAGCAAGCAGTTCGCCACCCCCGAACAGATGGGCGAACTCGCCGCCTTCCTCTCGAGCGAAGCCGCCGCGCAGATCACCGGCACCGCGATTCCCGTGGACGGCGGCTGGACCGCGCAATGATGCGATGATGGCGGTGGGGCCTCCGCTTTGGAGGTTCCGCTGCTGGTCACCCCACCGGCGCCCGTCTGCGATAGCTCAGCGCCTCCGCGACATGCACCCGGCTCACCGTCTCCGCGCCGCTGAGGTCTGCGATCGTGCGGGCGACTCTCAGCACCCTCGTATAGCCGCGCGCGGACAGGCGCATCGCTTCGGCGGCGCGGGCGAGGAGTTGGCGCGCGGGTTCGTCGGGGGTGGCGAAGCGCTCCAGCGCCTCGCCGTCGATCTCGGCATTGGTGCGGGCCTTGATATTGGCATAGCGTTGGGTCTGGAGCGCGCGGGCGGCGGCGACCCTTGCCGCGACCTCTTGCGATCCTTCGGCGGGCGGGGGCAGGGTCAGGTCGGCGGCGGTGACGGCCTCGACCTCGACATGCAGGTCGATCCGGTCGAGCAGCGGGCCGGAGACCTTGGCCTGATAGTCCGCCGCGCATCTCGGTGCGCGCGAGCAGCCGAGCGCGGGGTCGCCCAGATGCCCGCAGCGGCACGGGTTCATCGCCGCGATCATCTGCACCCGCGCCGGAAAGGTGACATGCGCATTGGCGCGCGCGACGCTGACCTCGCCGGTCTCGAGCGGCTGGCGCAGCGAATCGAGCACGGTGCGCTGGAATTCGGGCAGCTCGTCGAGGAACAGCACGCCCAGATGCGCCATCGAGACCTCGCCGGGGCGCACCTTCAGCCCGCCGCCGACGAGCGCGGCCATGGAGGCGCTGTGATGGGGGCTGCGAAAGGGCCGCGCACGGCTGATGCGGCCATCGACCAGCGTGCCCGCGACGCTCGCCACCATCGACACCTCGAGCGCTTCCTGGGGGGTGAGCGGCGGCAAGATGCCCGGCAGGCACGAGGCCATCAGCGACTTGCCCGCGCCCGGCGGGCCGACCATCACCATGTTATGCCCCCCGGCCGCGGCGATCTCGAGCGCGCGCTTGGCGGTTTCCTGCCCCTTGACCTGGCGCAGGTCCGGCCCGGGCGCGGGCTCTTCGGCCACGCCCGGTTTTGGCGGGCTGAGGCGGCCATTGCCTTTCAGATGGTTGAGCAATGTGAGCAGGTCGGGCGCGGCGATCACGTCGATGCCGCCCGCCCAGGCGGCCTCCGCGCCCTGCGCCGCCGGGCAGATCAGCCCCTTGCCGGTCGCCGAGGCGTGCAGCGCGGCGAGCAGCACGCCGGGCGAGGCAGCGATGCGCCCGTCGAGCGCGAGTTCGCCCACCGCGACATATTCGCCGACCAGCTCGGCATCGATGATCCCCATCGCCGCGAGCAGCGCGAGCGCGATCGGCAGGTCGTAATGCGACCCTTCCTTGGGCAGGTCCGCCGGCGAGAGGTTCACGGTGATGCGCTTAGGGGGAAGCGACAGGCCGAGCGAGGCGATCGCGGCGCGCACCCGCTCGCGGCTTTCGCCCACCGCCTTGTCGGGCAGGCCGACCACCGCGATGCCCTTCTGCATGCCGGGCGCGATCTGCACCTGCGCCTCGACGCTGCGCGCTTCCAGCCCCAGATAGGCCACGGTCTGGACAATGGCGACCATCAGCGCCCCCCTTTTGTTCCAGCGAGAGCCTGACGCGCCGAGGTTAAGGAGTCGAGCGGAATCGGCAGAATCGCGTCATTCCGGAGGCAATTCCACCCGCTCGGGCAAGGGAAAGAGCGTCAGGAACCGCGCGATCAGCGCCGGATCGCCCTCGGCGCGGAGCAGCCCCTCACCTGCCAGCACGTCGAGCGGCACCCCGCCATAGACCGCGCCGGCGAGCGCGTGCGGAGTCCCGGTAAAGACGAGGTCGCAGCCTTGCGCCGCGCCGCGCGCGATCGCGATGCCGCTGGCGTCAAGCTGGCCGACATAGGTCATGTCGCCGAAGACGAAGCCCACCCGAATGGCAAGATCCCCCACCCGCGCGCGGTCGATCATGGTGCGGAAGGATAGCATCACCGAAACCCCGCTGATCGGCAGTGTCGGGTCGTGCCAGGGCGATCGCGCCGCCCAGCGACCGAGCATCTGCACCAAAGGTTCGGCGTCGTACCCCCAATCGGTCAGCTCATAGACCTGCGCGGAGGCGGGCGGCGGCAGGCGGCGGCGGACGAGCAGGTGCTTTTCCTCCAGCCCCTCGAGCCTTTGGGTCAGCACATTGGCGCTGATGCCGGGAAGATCGGCGCGCAGCTCGCTGAACCGGCGCGGCCCGAGCATCAGCTCGCGCATCACCAGCAGTGCCCAGCGTTCGCCGATCAGCTCCAGCGCATGCGCGGTGCCGCACGCATCGTCATACAGCCTTTTGGGCAATGTTACTCCCTTTGAGGTTATAAATAATAACTAAGCAGTTGCTTTTTGTAACACGGGTAGTCACGCTCGGCAACGAAAGCCCCGAGTCGCAGAAACAGGCGGCCGGGCCAAGCGAGGATGTGCCGGATGAGCGAGACAGCCCCCAAGATCGCGCCCTGTCTGTGGTTCGATGGCGCGGCAGAAGAGGCCGCACGTTTTTACACCGGGCTCCTCCCCGACAGCCGGATCGAGCGCGTGGTGCGCGCGCCGTCTGGCAACCCTTCGACAGCTGAAGGCGCGGTGATCCTCGTCGAGTTCACGCTGGCCGGCCAGGCGTGGGTCGCGCTCAACGGCGGGCCGGGCAAGCCGCATGGCGATGCGATCTCGTTCCAGATCTATACCGACGACCAGGCCGAGACCGATCGGCTCTGGGACGCCATCGTCACCGAGGGCGGCGCGGAAATCGCCTGCAGCTGGTGCCACGACCGCTGGGGCGTGCGCTGGCAGATCGTGCCGCGGCGGATGATGGAACTGCTCTCCGACCCCGATCCGGCGCGCGCCAAGGCGGCGTTCGATGCGATGTCGGCGATGGTGAAGATCGATATCGCCGCGATCGAGGCCGCCGCCGACGCTGCCTGAAAACTGCTTTCCCTTCTGCGACAAGGAGCAACACCCATGACCTATATCGACGGTTTCGTCATTCCCTGCCCCGAGGCCAATCGGGACAGGTTCATCGAGCATGCGCGCCAGGGCGATGCGGTGTTCATGGAGCTGGGCGCGCTGCGCATCGTCGAATGCTGGGGCGATGATATCCCTGACGGCCATACCACCGACTTCCGCCGCGCGGTGAAAGCAGAAGACGGCGAGGCGGTGCTGTTCAGCTGGATCGAATGGCCCGACAAGGCGACGCGCGATGCCGCGATGGCGAAGATGCGCGAGATGATGGAAGACCCCTCCAAGGTCGATCCGCGCATGGACCCGGCGAAGAACCCGATGCCCTTCGACGGCAGGCGGCTGATCTTCGGCGGCTTTGTCCCCGTTGTCGAACTGACCGCCTGAAGGGAGCGAGAGCATGACCAACCGACAGGGCGAATTCGTCTGGTACGAACTGATGACCCGCGATGTCGATGGGGCGATGGCCTTTTACGGCGCGCTGCTGGGCTGGACCTATGGCGATTCGCAGCAGCCCGATATCGACTATCGCACCATCCGCGCTGGGAACGAGGACATCGGCGGCATCCTCGCGCTGAGCCCGGACATGCTCGCTGGCGGCGCGCAGCCCGCCTGGCTGGGCTATGTCGCGGTCGACGATATCGATGCCTCGCTCGCCAGCCTGCGCTCGCTTGGCGGTACGGTGCATATGGGGCCGCGCGACCTGCCCGCCACCGGGCGCCTTGCCATGGTCGCCGATCCGCAGGGCGTTCCCTTCTACCTGATGCAGGACCAGTCGGGTCAAACGTCGCGCGCCTATGTCTGCAATGGCGGCAAGCCCGGCCACTGCGCATGGAACGAGCTCACCACCACCGATCAGGCGGGGGCCATGGCCTTCTATTCCACGCTGTTCGGTTGGGTGAAGGAAGGCGAGATGGATATGGGGCCGATGGGGGCATATGAGTTCCTGCGCCATGGCGAGCTGATCGGGGCGATGATGACCAAGCCTGACGACATGCCGCATCCCGGCTGGGCGCATTACTTCTATGTCGAGGATATCGACGCCGCCGCGCGCACCATCCCGGTCCGCCAGGGCGAAATCCTGTTCGGCCCGTCAGAGATTCCGGGCGGCGACTATATCATCACCGGGCGCGATCCGCAGGGCGCGGTCTTCTCGCTGGTCGGGCCCAGAAAGGCTGCGCAATGACGCTGCAGCTCTTCGCGCATCCCTTCTCGTCCTATTGCCAGAAGGTGCTGATCGCGCTGTACGAGAACGACACGCCGTTCGAGTTCCGCATGCTCGGCCCCGATCAGCCGGAGAACCAGGCCGAATTGCGCCGCCTCTGGCCGGTCGGCAAGTTTCCGGTGCTGCGCGATGGCGCGCAGACGGTGATCGAAGCGAGCACGATCATCGAGCATCTGCAGATCGCGCATCCCGGCCCCGCGCCGATGATCCCCGCCGATGCGGCAGCAGCGATCGAGGTGCGGATGCTCGACCGGATCATCGACAATTACGTGATGAGTCCGCAGCAGAAGACGGTGTTCGATGCGCTCAGGCCCGAAGACCAGCGCGATCCTGCCGGGCTCGCCGATGCCAGGGCGATGCTCGATACCATCTATGGCTGGCTGGACGCGCACATGCAGGACCGCGTCTGGGCGGCGGGAGACGCGTTCACGCTGGCCGATTGCGGCGCGGCCCCCGCGCTCTTCTATGCCGACTGGTCGCACCCCATTCCCGAGCATTTCGCCGCCCTCAAAGGTTATCGCGCCCGGCTGATCGCACGACCATCCTTTGCCCGCTGTATCGAGGAGGCGCGCCCCTATCGCGGTTTCTTCCCGCTCGGCGCACCGAACCGCGATTGAATGGCAGGAGACAAGACCATGACCGAAGCCACAGACGAACCCGGTTACCCCCTTCGTGTTACCCGGCACATTGCCGCGCCGCCGGAACGGGTCTGGCAGGTGATGACCGGACAGCTGGAAGATTACTGGTGCCCGCGCCCCTGGCGGACCGAGATCGTCGAGATCGACTGGCGGTCGGGCGGGCGGATGGCGACGATCATGCGCGGTCCCGATGGCGAGAGCCACGAAGGCGATGGCGTGCTGCTCGAGGTGACGCCGGGCAAGCGCATCGTCTTCACCGATGCGTTCCGCGCTGGCTGGATTCCGCAGGCCGCGTTCATGGTCGGCTGCCTGGAGATCGCGCCCGAGGGCGAGGGCACGCATTACACCGCCACCACCTGGCACTGGACGAAAGAGGCGTGCGAGCAGCACAGGACCATGGGGTTCGAAACAGGCTGGGCGACCATGGCGGACCAGCTGGCCGAGCTGGCCGAGGCGCGCTAACCAATTTGAGGCGGCCCAAGCTCTTGTAGAAAATGAATTTTCTTGAGAGCAGGGCGAGCAGGTAAGCCCGGCTTAACGGTCTACCCTGACCATGTTTCGCAACTCTCCGGCAAATCGGCAGGCGCATCGGTGGAGCATCATCCACCCCCGTCCGATGCCCGCTCATGCCGCTGCCGCGTTTCCTGCCCGCCATTGCCCTGTTCGGTCTCTTGCTGTGCCCCGATCGCATCGAGGCGCGCGAGATCACCCTCGGCGGCGCGGCGCTGGCGCTCGACACCACCGCGATCGCCTGGCACGAGGAGCTCAGCTGGACCGAAATTGCGGTCCCGGAGACCGAGGCGCAGGCGAAACCCGCGCTCGCCAGTTTCGGCCCGTTCCGCGTGACCGATCCGCGCAGCGCGGACATGATCGGCGTGGTCGATTCGCGCACGCCGGGCCAGTTCGCCGCCATGCTGAAAGCCTATCCGGGCATCGTAACATTGCGCATGATCGAATGCCCGGGATCCGACGATGACGAGGCCAATCTGCGCCTTGCGCGGATGGTGCGGCATGCCGGCATCGAAACTCTGGTCCCCGCCGGTGGTTCGGTGCGTTCGGGCGCGGTCGAGCTGTTCCTGGCGGGTGTGCGCCGCCGCGCCGATTCGCGCGCAGAGTTCGCCGTTCACAGCTGGCGCGACGACCTGGGCCGCGAGGCCGGCGATCTGCCCGAGAGCGATCCCGTACATCGCGAGTATATTGATTTTTACCGTGAAATGGGGATGAGCGACGATAGCGCCCGGCGATTTTACGCGCTGACCAATAGCGTATCGTTCGATGATGCGGTTTATCTTGCGCCGTTACAGATGGCGGCCATGGGTTTGCTCGATCTGTTGTAAAGACTTCAAATCCCCCAAAAACTGCGGTGAATTTCCAGATAATTGCGCTGAACGCATGTTGCATTTGCTAAGCAGCTGTGGAATATGGCGATCGCTAGCAGCATGTCTGAAGGGACAATCCTATGAAACTTGCAAAGACCGCACTGGCTGCGCTTGCTCTGACCGCAATGGTCGGCGCTCCGGTTCTGGCACAGGCTGCGACCTCCGCAGCTCGCGCCAGCGCTTCGGGCGAAGAGAGCGACGCAGAAGGCAGCACCGGCATCATCATTGGTGTCGTGGCAGCCGCCGCCGTGATCGGTGGCATCATCGTCATCGCCGATGACGATGAGCCCAACAGCCCCTGATAGCCGCAAGGCAATCAGGTACTGATTCGGGAAAGGGCGGTCGGCAACGGTCGCCCTTTTTCGTTGCGCGGTCATCGCGAGGCGATGCCCTTGACTGAGTCTTGCGCACCGCCATCTTGATCGGCGACGCCCCTGTCGTCGCGATCCGGCCTGTCGAATCGCGACACGATCGCGAAAGGCCCGATCCATGACCAACTTCCCCGAAGATTACACCCCGCCCGCCATCTGGACCTGGAACAAGGACAATGGCGGCGCCTTTGCCAATATCAACCGCCCCATCGCCGGTGCGACGCACGACAAGGAGCTTCCGGTCGGCAAGCATCCGCTGCAGCTCTATTCGATGGCGACGCCCAATGGCGTGAAGGTTACCGTGATGCTCGAAGAATTGCTCGCTGCCGGGCATTCGGGCGCGGAATATGACGCCTGGCTGATCGACATCCGCCAGGGCGGCCAGTTCGGCAGCGATTTCGTGGCCATCAACCCTAACAGCAAGATCCCCGCGCTGATGGATCGCAGCGGTGCAGAGCCGGTGCGGTTGTTCGAATCGGGTTCGATCCTGCTCTACCTCGCCGAAAAGTTCGGCGCCTTCCTGCCCAGTGATCCGATGAAGCGCACCGAAGCGCTCAATTGGCTGTTCTGGCAGATGGGCAGCGCGCCCTATCTCGGCGGCGGCTTCGGGCATTTCTATGCCTATGCCCCGCTCAAGATCGAATATTGCATCGACCGCTTCACGATGGAGACGAAGCGCCAGCTCGACGTGCTCAACCGGCACCTGGCGGACAACGAATATATGGCGGGCAGCGACTATTCGATCGCCGATATCGCGATCTGGCCCTGGTATGGCGGCGTCGCGACCGGGCAGGTCTATAACGCAGCCGAATTCCTCCAGGCGCACGAATATACGCATCTGCTGCGCTGGGCCGAGCAGATCGGCGAGCGCCCGGCGGTCAAGCGCGGCCGGATCGTCAATCGCGGCTTTGGCGATGACCTCAGCCAGCAGCTGCTCGAGCGGCATGACGCGAGCGATTTCGAGCTGCGCACGCAGGACAAGCTCGCCGCCGCGCCAGCAAAATAAGCCGGGTTACAGAAGGTCCGCCGCGAGCAGGAATGCACCCGCCAGCCCCGATATCGGGGCGCGCGCGGGGCGGCGGATCACCTTTTCGGCGCTCAGCGCGAAATAGCCCCCGTCGCGCGCACCCGCTTCGGCGACGATCCGCTCGAACAGGCCCGGCGTGCCCATCACCCCGCCGCCGAGCACGATGGCGTCGGGCGCGAGCGCGGCGCGCAAGCTGTTGCACATTTCTGCGAGATAGCCCGCAATAATGCCATGCGCGTCATGGTCGGGCGCGAGGTGGGAGAGCGACTGGCCCCAGCGCGCGATGATCGCAGGCCCGCTCGCCAGCCCTTCGAGGCAATCGCCATGAA
Source organism: Blastomonas sp. CCH1-A6 (assembly GCF_001556365.1). NCBI lineage: Bacteria > Pseudomonadati > Pseudomonadota > Alphaproteobacteria > Sphingomonadales > Blastomonadaceae > Blastomonas > Blastomonas sp. CCH1-A6. The sequence goes on from NZ_LSIS01000206.1 coordinate 20,279, forward strand.
ATGGGCAATGGCCTGCGAATTCACGGTCGTCCGGCGCGCGGCGCGGGCGCATATGGCCTAGCTCGGGATGGCCGGTGCCGCCGACGATCCGGCCATCGGCGATCACGCCTCCCCCAATGCCGGTGCCGATGGTGACATAAACGCTGACCTTCGCATCGCGTGCAGCGCCCAGCCGCGCCTCGGCCAGCGCGGCGGCGTTGACATCGGTATCGAAGGCGACCGGAACGCCAAGCGCGCGCGCGATCGTTCCGGCAAGGTCGCAATCGCTCCAGCCGGGCTTGGGGGTCGCCAGGATATGCCCCCATTTCGCCGCGCTGCGATCCCGTTCCAGCGGGCCGAACGAGCCAATGCCGATCGCGGCAAGGCCGGAATGTTTGCGGAAGAAGGCGATCGTCTCGGCGAGCGTGGTTTCGGGATCGCGGGTGGGAATCTGCACCTGGTCGACGATCGCATCGGCACCGGTACCGACGCCCAGCACGAACTTGGTGCCGCCCGCCTCGATGGCACCGAGCAGCGGAGCCTCAGCCGGCATCGCAGACCGCATGAAGCCGGTCCATCGCGAAGACCTCAACGATGGACGAGCGGTCTTTATCGAGCGCGATCCGCACCATCGGTGCGGGTGTGCCGCCGAACGTCTCCGCCGCTACCAGCGCGCTGTCCGAAGGCTTGCGGCCCTTGAGCCCCCAATGATCGACAAAGCTGCACACCAGCAGGTCCGATGTCGCGAACCAGCTATAGGTCTGCATCGGCTCCTCGTCCGGATTGGCTATGACCAGCCCGGTGCCATTGAGCGGCCGCCAGGGCCCGTTCAGCGAATCGGCGACCATGCCGTAGAAGCCGGTCGGCCCGGTAGGACCACCGGGGTTGAACACCGAGCGTTGCGTGGACCAGAAGGCATAATAGAGCCCCTGATGCGCGATGATCTGCGCGCGCTCAAGCTCGTTGTTGAGCGTGTCGGCATGGACGATCGGCGGCATCAGCTGCCAGGCGCCCGTTTCGTCCTTCCGTGCCAGCCCTACCGCACCGTTGAACGCGTGATCCGATGCGGCGAGCGTGCCGGTGAATACCAGATAGCGCGCGCCATCCTTGGGATCGATGAAGAAAGCCGGGTCGCGGAACGCCTTTACGGTGCCGGGAGCGCCCTCGTGCTTGTCGGCAGCAAGATAGACCGCGCCATCGGCGACCACGCTTTCGCGGACTGCCGACCAGTCGGTGATGCGGCCATCGGGCTGCAAAGTGCCGCTCGTCTCTGCCAGTCGCTGCTGGAAACCGCCGGGCCGGTCGGCATAGCCTGCTGCGGTGAAGAACAGCGTCACCTGGTCGCCTTCGAGCAATGCCGAGCCCGACCATTCGCGCTCGAAATCGCCCAGGCCTTGCGGAAGCATGTCGCCCAGATCGTGCCAGCCATCGGCGTCGAGGTGCAGCAGCCGGATCTTTGCCTCGAAATGGCGCAGGATCGGATCGCCCCGGTCAAGCGCGCCGAGCACCATCCACAGGCTGCCGCCGTTCACCTCGGCCAGACGACCGTCCGCCCGCTGCAGCGGCCACATGTCCCACAGCAGCAGATCGGGCAGGATGCGCCGCGCATCGTCCTCGCCGATCAGCCCCGGCACCGGCAGGGGCTGGCCTTCGAGAGCGGCGATATGCGCGGCGGTCCAGGCGGTGGTCATTCTCAGAAGTCGTAACGCAGCGTGGCCGAAATGGTGCGCCCGTTGATCGAGCGCGCGCGCACGATGCCATTGGCTGGGATCGCGCCCTCTTCCGCCTCGGTAAAGCCGCGCGTGTCAAACAGGTTGTTGGCGTTGAGCGACAGCTGTACCCGATCGAACGGACGCACCGCGACGAACGCGTTCACCTGGGCAAAGCCGGGCAGCACGAGCAGGTTGTTATCCTGCGCGAAGCTGTCGGTGGTGCCGACCATGTTGGCGCCGAGCGTGAACATGTCCTCTTCATACTGGCCGCTCAGCTGATAGATGAAATCGGCCTGACGACGCGGCTTGTTGCCCTGGTTGCCGGGATTGATGCGGTCGCGGCTGATTTCGGCATCGGTATAGGTGCCGCCCGCGCTGAAGGTGAAGCCGCCGGTGCGGTACGAGGCTTCGAGCTCGATGCCGTGCGCCTTGAACTGGCGGTCGAAGGTCTGGCGGCTGGTCGCCTCGAAATTGGTTTCCTCGGTCTCGGCATAGAAGCCGGTGGCATAGAGCGCGAGACCGCCCGAGCGATACTTGATGCCGGCTTCGGCCTGCTTGACGAAATCGACCGCGATGCCTTCGCTGCGGATGTCGCCAGTGACGAAGTTGACGTTATCGTTGTTGAACAGGATGCGGTCGGCATTGGCGCGGCCGCCCTTGCTGTAACGCGCGAACAGCGCGAGATCATTCGAGACGCGATAGTTCACGCCCAGCGAGTAGCTGAAATAATCATAGCTGTAATCGACCAGCGCGGGCGCATTCAGCGGGATGGTCGCGGTCTGCGCCTCGGCCGGGCTGATCGCGCCGTTGCGGTTGAAATCGAAGCTGGTGATGCCGACGCGGCCGCCGCCCAGATCCGATCCGAAGGTGCGGCCCGAAGCATCGCCGAAATCGTAGCGGATGCTGCCGTCGAGCGTCAGCTTGTCGAATTCGAGCGAAAGCGAGGCGAAGGGCGCGTTGGTATCATATTGCAGGTCATAGCTGCGGCGGCAGCAATTGCCGAAGAAGCTTGCCGAATAGGCGACGGTGCCACCGTCGCTGCGGCGCTGGCCATTGGCGGCGACCACGTCGATCAGCGCGGCATTGCCGCCCCCGCGCACCTCGAGCAGGTGCGAGGTCCACAGCCAGTCGGTGTTGATGTCCTGGCGCGACTTGTAGAAGCCTGCGGTCAGCGTCGCCTTGCCGCTGCCGATGTCGAAATCGCCGGTGATGCGCAGGTCGTTGGTGATGTTGTCCAGGCTGTTGAGCCGCGTGTTGAACAGCACCACGCTGGCGACCAGCGCATTGCCGGGAACGTTCTGCCCGGCCTGCAGGCCATTGGCGAAGACCAGGCGCGATCCGGCACCGGCGAGCGCGGTCGCGGTGTTGGCGGCGGTATCGACAGAGCCCGGGAAGGGCGAGGCGAAGCTTCCCGACACGTCGGAGAAGCGGAAGCGGTTGGTCACCGTCCAGCCATCGGCGACCTCGAATTCGCCCTCGAAGCCGAACGCCTTGACCAGCGGGCGCTGCCCGGCGGTGATGTCGTAGCGCTGCGGCTGGTTGTTGCCGTTCAGGCTGAGCGCCGAGCGGAAGAAGCGCGAATGCAGGCTGTCGCCGCTGATGTCGAAGCCGGGAACGTTGCGATAATTGGGGTTGGCGTTGGTGCCGGTCACCTGCACCGGGTTGGGCAGATAGGCGACCGCGCGGTCGTCCAGATACTTGCCGTAGAAGCGGATGAAGCCGCCGGTGAATTCCTTGGTGATGTTGATCTTGAACTGGCCGCCGCGATTGCCGTCATAGCCGATGTCGCGCGGGCCTTCGCCCTGGCGGACGAAGCCGCCCATGTGGAAATAGAGGTCGTCGGCCAGCGCGCCGCCATAATCGAAATCGAAGCGCTTCTCGTCATAGTCGAGGCCGAGCGTCGCCTGGATCGTGCCGCCGTCCTGACCCTTGCCGGTCTTCGAGATCATGTTGATCACGCCGCCGGGCGAGTTGGAGGCGAAGGTCGAGGCCGAACCGCCGCGAATCGCCTCGACCCGCGCGATGTTGAGGTCCGAACGAAGGAAGATGTCCGAGTTGCCGAAGGTGATGTCGCCGAATTCGAGGATCGGCAGACCGTCTTCCTGCAGCTGCAGGAACTTGGCACCACCCGAGGCGATCGGCAGGCCGCGCACCGCGATATTGGCATTGCCTTCGCCGCCCGACGATTCGGAGCGGATGCCGGGGATGTTGCGGAAGATTTCCGCCGCGCTGCGCGGCGCGGTGGTGGCGATCTGGTCGGCATCGATCGCGCTGACCGAAACCGAGCTGTCGAGGACATTGGCGCCGCGCGCCACGGCGGTCACGACGATGACGTCGCTCTCGGCGCTGTCGTCCTGCGCAGCGGTGTCCTGCGCGAAGGCGGCGGGAACGAGGAAAAGGGTGGAGGCGGCAAGCGCCGCGGTGGCGCTGGATGCGCGCAGAGCCTTGGAAATCGTCATGACATCTCTCCTGAACCTGCCGGTTGATCGGCTATGACCATCGACGCTAGCAAGTTAGCAAACGATTGCAAGCAGAATGTGCAATCGTTTGCAAAAAAGCTTGCCAAGCGGTGCCAGCTGGGCATAGCATCGCGGCCAAGGCGCTAGGCAAGACGCCGCTTTCACGACAAGGAGAGGGTGATGACCAGCGCCACGCACGCTTCCGCCGCCGATTTCGCCGCGCCGCGCACCGCGCCGCCGCGGCTGTCGCTGCCGCGAATCGTCGAAATGAATCTCGGCTTTTTCGGGCTGCAGTTCAGCTTCGGCCTGCAACAGGCGAACATGACGCCGATCTACACCTTTCTCGGCGCGGACGAGGCGACGATGCCCCTGCTGTGGCTGGCGGGGCCGATGACGGGCCTTCTGATCCAGCCGATCGTGGGTGCCCTGTCCGACCGCACCCGGTCGAAACTTGGCCGCCGCACGCCCTATTTCCTGATCGGCGCGGTGATCTGTTCGCTCTGCCTTTTCCTGATGCCCTATTCGAGCACGCTGTGGATGGCCGCGAGCCTGCTCTGGCTGCTCGATGCCGGCAACAACATCACGATGGAGCCCTATCGCGCCTATGTCGCCGACCGGCTCGAGCCGGGGCAGAAACCTGCGGGCTTCCTGGTGCAGAGCGCGTTCACCGGCCTCGCGCAATGCCTGTCCTATGCCGCGCCCAGCCTGCTCGTCGGCTTCGGCATCAGCCAGAACCTGGTCGACATGAACGGCATTCCGGTGATCGTCCGCATCGCCTTTGTCATCGGCGCTATCCTGTCGATCTCGACCATCGTCTGGTCGGTGCTGCGCGTGCCCGAATTGAAGCTGAGCGAGGCCGAGCTCGCAGAAATGGCCGCCAAGCCCATGGGCGCGGGCGCGGCGCTTGCCGAAATTCGCGATGCCTTCATTGCCATGCCTCGCCCGATGCGCCAGCTCGCCTGGGCGATGCTGTGTCAATGGTATGCGATGTTCGTCTACTGGCAGTTCATCGCGCTCTCGGTCTCGCGCACATTGTTTCCGGCGGGCGAGGGCGCGAAGGCTTCGAGCGCGGACTTCATCTCCGCCTCGCTTACCGCGCAGCAGATGGGCGTCGCCTATAATGCGGTGTCGTTCGTCGGTGCGCTGGCGCTGATCCCGATCGTGCGCAAGTTCGGCGCAAGGCCGGTGCACGCGCTGTGCCTCGTCGCCTCGGGCCTGGCGATGCTCAGCCTGCCGATGCTCGACAATCGCATCGCGATGTTCGTGCCGATGATCGGCATCGGCCTGGGCTGGGCAGGCATGATGGGCAATACCTATGTGATGCTGGCCGATTGCATCCCGCCCGAACGCACCGGGGTTTATATGGGCATTTTCAACATGTTCATCGTCATCCCCATGTTGATCGAGACGGTGACCATGCCGCTGATCTATGCGCCGCTGCTCGGCTCCGATCCGCGCAACGCAATATTGCTCGCCGGCGTGCTGATGCTGTGCGGCGCGATCGCCACGCTGATGGTCGGGCGGGGGCAACGCATCGGGGCTTGAACTTGCGCGCAAACAGGCCGATTTAGGCGGTCGAAACAAAAGCGCAGAAAGAAGGCTTCCTTATGTACGATACCGTCCGCGATGCCCTGGTCCCGATTGTCATCGAACAGTCGAATCGCGGGGAGCGCAGCTTTGACATCTTCTCGCGGCTGCTGCGTGAACGGATCGTGTTCGTGACCGGCGAGATCGAGGACAACATGGCCTCGCTGATCGTCGCGCAGCTGCTGTTCCTGGAATCGGAAAATCCGAAAAAGGACATCTTCATGTACATCAACTCGCCGGGCGGCGTGGTGACGGCGGGCATGGCGATCTATGATACCATGCAGTATATCCGTCCGCGCGTCGGTACGGTGTGCATCGGCCAGGCGGCGTCGATGGGCAGCTTCCTGCTCGCGGCGGGCGAACCCGGCATGCGCACCGCGCTCGCCAATGCGCGCATCATGGTGCACCAGCCTTCGGGCGGCGCGCGCGGTATGGCATCGGACATCGAGATCCAGGCGCGCGAGATCCTGCGCATTCGCAAGCGGATGAACGACCTGTACGTCAAGTTCACCGGCCGCAAGCTCGAGGAAATCGAGAAGGCGATGGACCGCGACACCTTCCTCGAAGCGGAAGAGGCCAAGGAATTCGGGCTGGTCGATCATGTCATGGACAAGCGTCCCGCTCCGTCGGACGAGGCAGGAAATTAACAAGGATTGCGCCCTATCAGGGGCGCTGCAGGCCCTGGACCATGCAGGATTCGCCGCAACATCCGTCTGCCGGACGGGTGTTGCGTGTTGAATTTCGCATTTTAGGCACTAGGCTGAAACGTTACGTTCCGGGCATAATGCAGCCGGAACAGAAGGATATGCTATGACCAAGCTGAGCGGTTCCGATTCGAAGAGCACCTTGTATTGCTCTTTCTGCGGCAAATCGCAGCATGAAGTGCGCAAGCTGATCGCGGGACCCACAGTGTTCATCTGTGACGAGTGCGTCGAGCTGTGCAACGACATCATCCGCGAGGAATCCAAGGCCGGTCTTGCTGGCAAGAAGGATGGCGGGGTACCGACGCCGCAGGAAATCTGCGACGTGCTCAACGATTATGTCATCGGCCAGGACCGCGCCAAGCGCGTGCTCTCGGTCGCGGTGCACAACCACTACAAGCGCCTCAACCATTCGGGCAAGGGCTCGGGCGAGGTCGAGCTGGCCAAGTCGAACATCCTGCTCGTCGGACCGACCGGCTGCGGCAAGACGCTGCTCGCGCAGACGCTCGCCAAGACCTTCGATGTGCCCTTCACCATGGCCGATGCGACGACGCTGACCGAAGCCGGCTATGTCGGCGAGGATGTCGAGAACATCATTTTGAAGCTGCTCCAGGCGTCCGACTATAATGTCGAAAAGGCGCAGCGCGGCATCGTTTATATCGACGAGATCGACAAGATCAGCCGCAAGGCCGAGAACCCGTCGATCACGCGTGATGTCTCTGGCGAAGGCGTGCAGCAGGCGCTGCTCAAGCTGATGGAAGGCACCACCGCCTCCGTCCCGCCCCAGGGTGGCCGCAAGCATCCGCAGCAGGAATTCCTCCAGGTCGACACGACCAACATCCTGTTCATCTGCGGCGGCGCGTTCGCGGGTCTGGAAAAGATCATCGGCGACCGTTTGCAGGGCAAGTCGATCGGCTTCGGCGCACATGTCGCCGCGCCCGAGGAGCGCAAGACCGGCGAACTGCTGCGCCAGGGCGAGCCCGAGGATCTGCTGAAATTCGGCCTGATCCCCGAATTCGTCGGGCGTCTGCCGGTCATCGCGACGCTCGAGGACCTCGACGTCACCGCGCTGGTGAAGATCCTCAAGGAACCCAAGAACGCGCTGATCAAGCAGTATCAGAAGCTGTTCGAGCTCGAGGATGTCGAGCTCAGCTTCACCGACGACGCGCTCGAGGCGATCGCGAAAAAGGCCATCGAACGCAAGACCGGTGCGCGCGGCCTGCGCTCGATCGTCGAGGCGATGCTGCTCGACACCATGTTCGAGCTGCCCGGCATGAAGGGCGTGGCCGAGATCGTGGTCGACCGCGAGGTGGTCGAGGGCCGCAAGGACCCGGTCCAGGTGTTCGCCGCCAAGGACAAGATCGAGGCGGGCGACGCAGCCTGACGACATCGCCCGGTCGTCATCGGCCGGGTTTATCGAGGTTCTTCAAGGGGACGCGAGGCGACAGGCCACGCGTCCCCTTTTGCGTGGCATCGACTCGAAACCAGATTGGGGCAATCGGCGCGCCGCTGACCGGTGGCATGGTTACCAGCGTGTCATTTATGCCGCAGTTGCGAAGAAAACGTCAGGGCACGTTGAAGCGCGTCGCGCACCAAGCGCACCGCTGCTCGGCATTGGGCGCGCTTTATTCTTTTTAAAACAAGTGTTTAACGCAGTTGCGAACGATTTCCAGCTGGGTCGTAACATCGTGACTTAAATCTGTCACATTTCCTTCACATTCGTTTCGCTTTTCTGTCCTTAGCGCCGCCTAGTGCGCCGCTCATCTCTTGATTTTTGAGAGCGCTTTCATCGCCGCCAGTGTCCCAAGGGTGGCAAGAAACGGGGAAAGACACATGCAGATTCGCTATTATCTCGCGGCGAGCGCCGCGGCGCTTTCGCTGGCCACCGTGATGGCCGCGCCGGCGCACGCACAGGAAACGACCTCGTCGATCCGTGGTTCCGTCACCGGAGACGGCGCGCCGCTGGCGGGCGCCGAAGTCAAGATCATCCACACGCCCTCGGGCACGACCGCAACCACCACGACCGACAGCGACGGCAATTTCAGCGCCGTCGGCCTGCGTCTGGGCGGTCCGTTCACCGTCGAAGTCAACGCGTCGGGCTTTGAACAGTCGTCGGTCACCGACATTTTCCTCCAGGCCGGCCAGCCCTTCCGCGTTCCGGTCGAGCTGCAGTCGCAGGCCGTGATCGTCGTGACCGCATCGTCGGTCGCCAATGTCACCCCGCTCGAATCGGGTGCAGGCACGGTGCTGAGCGCGCGTGACATCGCCGGCGTCTCGAACGTCAACCGCGACATCCGCAACCTCGCCGCGCGCGACCCGCGCGTGAACCTTGACCCGACCAATGGCGGTGCGATCTCGATCGCGGGACAGAACAACCGTTTCAACCGCTTCACCGTCGATGGCGTCGCCTTCGGCGATCCCTTCGGTCTCGAAGCGGGCGGCCTGGTTTCGACCCGTGGCCCGGTTCCGCTCGATGCGATCGGCGAATTCTCGGTCGAAGTCGCCCCCGTCGATATCCAGCAGGGCTTTTTCCAGGGCGGCGCGCTCAACGCACAGCTCAAGTCGGGTAGCAACAGCTTCTCGGGCCTGGCCGGTTTCTATTACGGCGATGACAGCCTGCGCGGTGATACCGCCCGCGGCGTCGTTCGCACCGGTGCCTATGAATCGAAGATCTACACCGCTCAGCTGGCGGGCCCGATCATCAAGGACAAGCTGTTCTTCGCCGTGACCTATGAGCGGCTGCGCGATGTCATTCCTGCCCCGATCCTGCCTGGTGCGCTCGGTATTACCGATGCCCAGCTCAGCAACATCAGCGCGATCGCCCAGAGCGCCTATAATTTCGACACCCAGGGCATTGGCGGCAACATTCCCGAAAAGGACGACAAGCTCGTCGCCAAGGTCGACTGGAACATCGCCGATGGCCACCGCGCGACTTTCACCTATATCTACAACAAGGGCAACGTGACCGCAGGCCAGACCGGCATCGGTGCGCTGACTGCGACTAACCCGACCTTCTCGTACCTGTCGAACAACTATAACCAGGGTGCGACCAACCATTTCGGCATCGTTCAGTTCAACGACCAGTGGACCGACAGTTTCTCGACCCAGCTGCGCGTGTCCTATGCCGATTATCTGCGCATTCAGCAGCCTTTTGGCGCAGCGTCCTTTGGTGAGTTCCGCACCTGTCTCGACCCGACCTCGCCTGCGCCGATTACTGGCCAGACCGTGGCTGCGGCAGCGCTCGCCTGTACTGTTGGCCAGCGTCAGCTCACCTTCGGCCCGGACATCAGCCGTCAGGCAAACGAACTCGACGCACAGTCGCTGAATATCGAGTTCCAGGCGACACTGCAGCTCAACAACCACACGCTCAAGCTGATCGCCGAGCGCCGGACCCAGGATATCCGCAACCTGTTCGCCCAGCGCGTCTCGGGTGCGTGGTATTTCGACTCGATTGCCGGTCTTCAGGCCCGTCAGGCGAATGAACTCGATTTTGCTACCCCGCTGCGCGGCGGCATCGAGACGGTCGCGGCCAATTTCGAGAACAACAGCTGGACCTTCGGTCTGCAGGATACCGTGGACGTCACCGACACGCTGGTGGTGACCGCCGGCTTCCGCTGGGACCTGTTCGACACGCCCGATCGTCCGTTCGTCAACGATGACTTCTTCAACCGTTTCGGCTTCACCAACGCCCAGACCCTCAACGGTCGCCAGCTGTTCCAGCCGCGCTTCGGCCTGAACTGGAAGCCGACCGACCGCCTGACCTTCCGTGGTTCGGCCGGTCTGTTTGGCGGCGGCAACCCGAACGTCTGGATTTCGAACAGCTATTCGAACCCTGGTGCGACGTTGGGCCGCGTGCAGGTTCGCCGCGTCCCCGGCGTGAACGGCGCTCCCGACACATTCACCGTCTCGGGTGTTCCCGGTTTGTCGGCAGCCCAGCAGAACGCGCTGGGTGCGGCCACGCTGAACAACGTTTCGGGCGGCACCGGCATTCCGCAGGCGCTGATCGACGCGATCCGCACCACCGGCACCGCACAGGCCCCGACCAACGCGATCGATCCGAACTACAATATCCCGTCGCAGTGGCGCGTTTCCGGTACGCTGGAATATAACGCCAATCTCGGCTTCCTCGGTGACGACTGGCAGTTCGGCGTCGATGTCATCTGGTCGAAGGTCAAGGATGGTCTGACCTGGACCGATCTGCGCTCGGTGGCGACCGGCGTGCTGCCCGATGGCCGTCCGCGCTACAGCGTGCTGCCTGGCCAGGGCACGACCACCAATACCGATATCCTGCTGACCAATGACGATCGCGGCTATAGCTGGAACGTCGTTGCCCGTGTCGACAAGCGCTGGGATAGCGGTTTCCGCCTTGGCGCTTCGTACACCTATCAGCGTGCGAAGGACACCAACTCGGGCACATCGTCGGTGGCGTTCTCCAACTACACCAACGCAGCAGCGCTCGATCCGAACTTTGCGGCCTACGGCATTTCCAACTACCAGCGTGACGACGCCTTCCGCATCGTCATGGGTTATGATGCCAAGCTGTTCGGAGACAATACCACTCGGTTCGAGCTGTTCTTCAACTCGCAGTCTGGTCAGCGTTACAGCTACACCTTTGCCGACCAGGCATCGGGCAACCTGCGTTCGGCGGTCTTCGGTGTCACCGGCACCAACAACCGCTACCTGATGTACGTGCCCAATGTCTCGTCGCGTACGGCTGATCCGCTTGTCACCTATGCAGCGAACTTCGACTTTGCCGGGTTCCAGAACTTCGTCCAGAATTCGGAACTGAACAAGTATCAGGGCCGCATTGCGCCAAAAAATATCGGCAAGTCGCCGCGCTACAACAAGCTGGACCTGTCGCTGCGTCAGGAAGTTCCGTTCTTCCTGGGCACCAAGGTCGAACTGCTGGCGGACGTCGAGAATGTGCTCAACCTGCTCGACTCCGATTGGGGTACCATCCGTCAGGTCGGTTTCCCCTATTACGGTACGCTGGCCAACGTGACCTGCGTGGCACAGGGCACCAACACCTGCGCTCAGTATCAGTTCGCCAACCGCACCGGCACGACCTTCACGGCTCCGGCCGAGGCGGTTGACCTGCGCGGTTCGCTCTGGGCGGTGCGCTTCGGGGTTCGCCTCACTTTCTAATATTCCCCTCGGGGAGAGGATCGGGGGCGCGGTGGGTGACCATCGCGCCCTTTTTCCTGGGCGGAACCCCGGGGAGCGCAGGCATGAAAAAGCCCCCTGATCCGGTCCGGGATCAGGGGGCTTTTCGTTGATCGTTACGAAGGCGGATCAGCCCTTGAGATCGGGCGGCAGCGCCTCTTGTCTCAGCATCGCCACCGCCTCGTCGAGCGACAGGAACTGCTGCTGCTGTTCGCCCAGGCGGCGCAGCGCCACGGTGCGCTTCTCGGCCTCCTGCTTGCCGACGACGAGGATGTTGGGCACGCGGCCGACCGAATGCTCGCGCACCTTGTAGTTGATCTTCTCGTTGCGCAGATCCTCCTCGACGCGAATGCCCGCGGCCTGAAGCTCTGCGACGACCTCGCGCGCATAATCGTCGGCATCCGACACGATGGTCGCGACCACCGCCTGGACCGGCGCGAGCCAGAGCGGGAACTTGCCCGCATAATGCTCGATCAGGATGCCGATAAAGCGCTCATAGCTGCCCAGGATGGCGCGGTGCAGCATGATCGGTCGGTGGCGGTTGCCATCCTCGGCGACATAGCTCGCATCGAGCCGCTCGGGCAGCACGGTATCGGTCTGGATCGTGCCCACCTGCCAGGTGCGGCCGATCGCGTCGGTCAGGTGGAATTCGAGCTTGGGCGCATAGAAGGCGCCTTCGCCGGGCAGCTCTTCCCAACCCCATTCGGGCGTGTTGCGACCGGTCGCGGCGACGGCATCGCGCATCGACTGTTCGGACCAGTCCCACATCTCGTCCGAGCCGAAGCGCTTTTCGGGGCGCAGCGCGAGCTTGATGGCATAGTCGCCAAAGCCCAGATCCTTGTACACCACGTCGAGAAGGTCGCAGAAGCGGCTGATCTCATCGACCAGCTGGTCCTCGCGGCAGAAGATATGCGCATCGTCCTGCGTGAACTGGCGCACGCGCATCAGGCCGTGCAGCGCGCCGTGCGGCTCGTTGCGGTGGCAGCAGCCCATTTCGGCGAGGCGCAGCGGCAGGTCGCGATAGCTCTTGATCCCCTGGCGAAAGATCAGGACATGTGCCGGGCAGTTCATCGGCTTGAGCGCCATCCACGCGGCGTCGTTCGACACCACCGGGCCCTCGTCCTCGGTGTTCGGCACCTCGTCGGGGATGACGAACATGTTCTCGCGATACTTGCCCCAATGGCCCGACTGCTCCCATTGGCGCGCGTCCATCACCTGCGGGGTCTTGACCTCGAGATAGCCTGCCGCGTCGAGCCGGCGGCGCATATAGGCCTCGAGCGCGCGATAGATCACGAAGCCGCGCGGGTGCCAGAAGACGCTCCCATGCGCTTCCTGCTGCAGGTGGAACAGGTCCATTTCCTGCCCGATCTTGCGATGGTCGCGCTTGGCGGCTTCCTCGAGGCGGAGCAGATGCGCGTCGAGCTGCTTCTTGTTGAGCCAGCCGGTGCCATAGATGCGCGACAATTGCGGGTTGCGCTGGTCGCCGCGCCAATAGGCGCCCGACACGCGCGTCAGCTTGAACGCGGTAGGGTCGAGCCTGCCGGTGGACGCCAGATGCGGCCCGCGGCACATGTCCATCCAGTCGTCACCCGACCAGTAGACGCTAATCTCTTCGCCCTGGGGCAGCTCGGCCGCCCATTCGGCCTTGAAGCTCTCGCCCTGCTCTTTCCAGCGCGCGATCAGGGCGTCGCGGTCCCACACCTCGCGGCGCAAGGGCTTGTTCGCGGCGATGATGCGGCGCATTTCGGCCTCGATGACCGGCAGGTCCTCGTCGGTGAAAGGGCGCTCTTTCGGCGCGAAATCGTAATAGAAGCCGTCGTCGGTCGAAGGGCCGAAGGTGATCTGCGTGCCCGGGAACAGGTTCTGCACCGCTTCGGCGAGCACATGCGCGAAATCGTGCCGCGCGAGCTCCAGCGCATCGGCTTCGTCCTTCGCAGTGACCAGGGCCAGCGTCGCATCGCCGGTGAACGGCCGGGTGATGTCGCGCAGCTCGCCATCGACGCGTGCGGCGATCGCCGCCTTGGCAAGGCCGGGGCCGATCGCGGCGGCGACATCGGCAGGGGTGGACCCTTGCGGCATCTCGCGCACCGAACCATCGGGCAGGCTGATCTTCAAAAGCTGGGACATGGCCGTGTTTCCTGTTGTTCCGCCCATTCGTGTCGCAGCGCCATGGCACAAACCGCCGCGCCCCAAAAGGGGTTACGCGCCTGTGTGTCGTGCCGGAATGTGCGGGGAGGAGCCGACGCCGCGCCACCCGCTCCGGGTGGCTGGCTCCGCGTGTTCAGCCCACGCAGCCCCGCCCCCGGAAACCCGGAGTGGTGGTGCTAGTGAGGGTGCGGATGCTCGCCATGGCGGAGGATATAGCGATGAAGGGTGAAGGAGTCACTAGCGAAGGGGCCGCCTACCGAAGCCCTCCCCCTCGATGGGGGAGGGTGGGGTGGGGGTGATCGCTCGGGATCATGCCATAGTGCCAGGACGCACCCTCACCCTCACCGCTGCGGCTAGGCTCCTGCGTCGCCAAGCCTCGCTGCCTCTCCCATCGAGGGAGAGGCGGACTTCCCCCTCTTCCCCTCCCGCGTGCGGGAGGGGAAGACGCTTGGCTAGCC
>NZ_LSIS01000207.1:0-811 GCF_001556365.1 Blastomonas sp. CCH1-A6
GCGCTGGCAAGGACTGCCATGCCGACGTGCTGCTTGAGCTTGCCAACGCAGATGAACCGAAAGGAAAGAGCGATGAACGATAAGCCAGAAGCCGTGCGGATGATGCTTGTTCCCGAACACCCCACCTATGAGCAACTTGCCAAAATGTCCGGTCCTTGGTGCTGCACAGTGGAAGAAATGGCTGAGAGTTGGGCGGAACTTCTGGACAACATCGAAGCCACCCCACAGCCAGACGCATCCGCGCTGGTGGAGGTCTTAAAAGCGATCCGGGAACTTTGCCCGGAAGTGACAGGCGATACGTCATCAGCCAGCTTGGCGGGCCTACTGTTCAACATCGAGACGCGATGTGACGCAGCCCTCACCGCATGGGAGGCACAGCATGGATAAGACAGCGGAGATCGCGGCCTTGCCCAACGTGATCGGATATCTGGTCAAACTCGCTGATTGGGCAGCGGGCGAAGGGATCTGCCAGATCGAGGGCATTGCTGATCCTGACCAGTGGCTAACTGAAATGTGGGCCACGATTGGGGTGCTTGGCGAAGAATACACCCCCGAGGCGCTTATTGCCGCCATCCTACAGGAGCAGAGCAATGCAGATTGAACAGATCGACAGGGATGCGGCGGCGGATTATCTCGAAGCACGGGGGGAACGCGCCCTTGCCTTGCGTGCTCGGAATGTTGGCGGGACGCTTGCGGAAGCCTTCGCCCGCCACCGCATCTCAGCCCTATCCGCCCGCCCTGCTAGCAATTACGTGATGGTGCGAGAGATCGAAACGGTGACTGGCGACTTTTGCACCGAGCCGGGCGAGCC
>NZ_LSIS01000208.1:0-3486 GCF_001556365.1 Blastomonas sp. CCH1-A6
CCGCCGACCCACCCATAACCCCTCCCTTGCAGGGAGGGGAACGTGAGCCCCATCGGCCATGCCCAACCCCTTCGCGCCTTCGCGCCTTCGCGTGCCAAAAGGGGTTTCACGCGAAGACGCGAAGCCGCGAAGAGGTAGCGCCAGCCGCGCAAACCCGCCCGCCTCATGCCCGCTCCCCTGCGAAGGCAGGGGCGCATCTACCAAGCGTTGCACCGGTCGCCACGGAAGGAGATGGATGCCTGCCTGCGCAGGCAAGCGTTGATGAGCGCGCACTTGCCGTTCATTCTCGTCGCGCGCAGTGTTGCCCGCTATGCGCACGACCTATCTCAGCCTCGCCATCCTCTCCCTTGTAGCCACCGTTCTTGTCTGGGCCTTTCTGGCAGGCTGGGCAGGACGGGTGGTTTTTGCGCCGGATATGGCATTGCTGGCAACCGGGGAATGGCTAAGCTGGCTTGCATTCATGGCGCTGATGTACGGGCCGATCGCCTTTGCCGCCTGTCTGCTGTTCCTGGCCTGGCGCAGAAGCTCCTGACCACCCCCGCTCATCCTGAGCAGCGGGCTTCAGCCCGCGTCGTCGAAGGACCCGCGCCCACGCAGGCCGTATAACGTGGCCTTCGACAAGCTCAGGCTGAGCGGGGGTTGTGGGGGGTGGCCATCAATGGGGAAAACAAACCGTTCGGCAAACGACGCCATTTCCGGTCTTGGCGTGATGATGCATAACGTAGCCATGAAGGTGACGATTTACGAAGCAGATACCCCAATCGGCGAGGCTGAGATTTTCGCGCTAGACCCCCCGATGGGCGTCGCAATGGCGAAATTCAAACCATTGTCAGCCTATGATGTCGAGCGGCACGCGAATGTCGTTGATGGCGATTACATCGAGGATCGAGGACACGATCTGCGGATAGAGATGGTGGATGGTGTGCCTTTGATCAGCGAGGCAATATCGATACAGGCCTGGCCTGCGCTCGGAGAAAATGAGGTTCACATTCTCGGGATTTTGCAGCCGAGCTTCGAGACGCTGTTTTGCGAGCACCCCGATTTCAAAACCTACTGGGAAAAGCCCTGACGTCCGCTTCCCGCTTACCTTCTGCTATCCGCGCGCACACCCAAGCCGCCTGAGCGTAGCAATCCTAACCCTTCACCCCCAGCACCGCATCGAGCAGCCCCGGAAACCGCTTGTCCACCTCCTCGCGGCGCAGCGTGTTCATGTGCTGCACCCCGGCGATGCGCGTGTGCACCAGGCCCGCAGAGCGCAGGACGCGGAAATGATGCGACATGCTCGATTTCGGGCGGCCGCCGTCCAGGGCAGCGCAGCTTGCCTCGCCCGCGCGGTCGAGTTGGCGGACGATGTCGAGCCGCACCGGATCGCTCAGCGCGTGCAGCGCGTGCTCGATGGTAACGTCGGCAAGATCGGGATGCGCATAGTTCCTCATGCGCACCCATATAGCAGGCCGGGCTTGTAATTCCTATAGTTCGATTATATACGAACTATCAAGCATCCCCAAGCCAAGGACGATCCCCCTATGACCAATCCGAGCCCCAGCACCGATACGCCGCTGTTCACGCCGTTCACGCTCAAGTCGTTGACGTTGCGCAACCGCATCGCGGTCTCGCCGATGTGCCAGTATTCCGCTACCGACGGCGTCGCCAACGAGTGGCATCGCTCGCATCTTGTCTCGTTCGCGCGCGGCGGAGCGGGGCTGGTGGTGGTCGAGGCCTCGGGCGTGTCGCCCGAAGGCCGGATCACCCCGGCGTGCCTCGGCCTGTGGAGCGACGAACAACGCGATGCGCTCGCGCCGATCGTCGCCGAGATCAAGGCGGCGGGCGCGGTCCCCGGCATCCAGATCGCGCATGCCGGGCGCAAGGCCAGCGCCAATGTGCCCTGGGAGGGCGACGACCATATCGCCGAAGGCGATCCGCGCGGCTGGGAGCCGATCGCGCCGTCGGCGGTTGCGTTCGGCGGTGGCCTCAACCGCACCCCGCGCGAGATGACGCTGGACGATATCGAGCGGGTGAAGGCCGATTTCGTCGCCGCGGCGATCCGCGCGCGCGATGCCGGGTTCGAATGGCTGATGCTGCACTTCGCGCATGGCTATCTTGCGCAGAGCTTCTGGTCGCGTCATTCGAACCAGCGCACCGACCAATATGGCGGCAGCGCCGAAAATCGCGGGCGCTTCCTGCTCGAGACGCTGGAGGCGGTGCGCGCAGTATGGCCCGACCATCTGCCGCTTTCCGCCCGTTTCGGCGTGCTCGAATATGATGGGCAGGATGAGGAGACGCTCAAGGAATCGATCGCGCTGGTCGGCGAGATGAAGGCGCGCGGGCTCGATTTCATCGATGTCAGCATCGGCTTTTCGACGCCCGCCGCGCAGATCCCCTGGGGGCCCGCGTTCATGGCGCCGATCGCGCGCCGGGTCCGCGACGAGACCGGCCTGCCCAATGCCACCAGCTGGTATATCGGCAGCTCCGAAAACGCCAACAGCATGGTCGCCGATGGCGATGTCGATCTGGTGATGATGGGCCGCCCGCTGCTCGAGAATCCGCACTGGCCCTATCAGGCCGCGCGCGAGCTCGGTATCGACAATGCCAGCTGGACGCTGCCTGCGCCCTATGCGCACTGGCTGGCACGTTACCGAGCGGCCTGAGGCAAAAAGAGGGGAGGCGAATGACCGCCTCCCCGATATGCGCAAGTGTCGTTCCTCTTTTGATTATCAGGCCGCGCTCTGCATCCCATAGCCGTTGCGCATCAGGAACAACGCGCGGCGCTTGCGATTGGCCCGGGTCTTGAACGGGTTGTCGCGGTTCGGGCGCTGCGCGATCAGTGCTTCGAGACGGCGATGGTCGATCGGGCTGTCCGGATTAACGGTGCGTGCGGCGGGCCGAGCAGGCGCTGGATGGATCACCGGCTGCACAAAGCTGGCCGTCGCGGGTGCTGCGGCAGCCATGGTGGGTGCCACCGGCGGACGCGCATGCGGCGAAGCCAGGCGGCGGTCATATTCTGCGTCCGATGCGCGCGCTTCGGCCATCATCGCGGCGCTCTTGCGCGTCCGGGTGCGGCGCAGCGCGATCGCGCCGCCGCCCACGCCCAGAGCGGCCAGCAAGGCGGCCATCCAGCCCCAGACCTCGCCATCGCCTTCGGTCGGGGCGGGCGGGGAAGCTGTCACTTCGGATGTCGGCACTTCGTTGACCGTGCCGTCATTGGTCATCGGCGGAACCGCCGTCAGATCTTCGCCTGCCAGGGTTTCAACCGGATCGGCGATGTCTGCGCCGGTCGCAGGACTCGGATTGGTGGGCTCGGCCTGGGCCACGCGCGGCGGTGCTGCGCGTTCCGCTGTCTGGGGGCGGGCCGCGCGCGGAGCCGGGGGCGCTTCAACCTCGGCCGTCGGTGCGATCGCAGCCACCGGCACGTCGGTCACGGCGGGAGGCGCAACGGGGCTCGCCAGCGGCGTGCCGGTGGCTGCGATCGCACCGACGGCCGAGGTT
>NZ_LSIS01000209.1:0-262 GCF_001556365.1 Blastomonas sp. CCH1-A6
GCGCCGCGCAAGGAAGCCGTGCCCGACAACCGACCGCCGCCGGAAATCACTGAGCCCTCGCTGCGTCCGGCCAAGGCGCAGCTTGGCCCGAAGAGCAAGCAGGGCGACTTCTTCGGCCCTTATGAGCTGCCTTCGGTCGATCTGCTCGACCCGCCGCCGTCGAGCACAGGCCCCGCGCTGGACAAGATTGCGCTCGAGCGCAACGCGCGGCTGCTCGAGACGGTGCTGAGCGATTTCAACGTGAAGGGCGAGATCACGGCGG
>NZ_LSIS01000210.1:0-314 GCF_001556365.1 Blastomonas sp. CCH1-A6
CCCACCCGCCTGCGCCGGGCCGGCGGGGCGAGCGCGACGCTCGGTGCCTTTGCCGAGGCGAGCTTTCAGGCTTCGCCCGATCTGCTGCTCACCGGCGGCGGGCGGGTCGATCATTGGCGGTTGAGCAATGGCCGATTGCGTGAAACGGTTCTCGCCACCGGCGCGCAGGTGACCTCCGCATCGTTCGATGACCGCAGCGGGTGGGAAGGGACGGGTCGGGTCGGTTTCGCCTGGGACGCGGCGGGGCTGCTCAAGCTGCGCGGGGCGGGCTATCTCGGCTGGCGCCTGCCGACGCTGAACGAACTGTATCGCCC
>NZ_LSIS01000211.1:0-588 GCF_001556365.1 Blastomonas sp. CCH1-A6
GCGGCGCGCTCCGGCTTGCCGTTGCTGGCACCAACAACCTACTTTTTGGCGGCGCGACCACCGCTGCCTATGGCGCTACCAACCGCACGACGTTCCAGATGGACGGCGTCGAAGGTGTTGTGCTGGCATTTCGCACCGCCAGCACGAACCGCGGCTATATGTTCGCCACGGCAGACCAGATCCTGCTCGAGGCGGAGCCCACTGCCCAGCTCAAGCTGAGCACGCTCGGGTCCAAGCCCATCGTCATCGCGACCGCCAACGTTGATCGGTTCAAGTTCCTCGAGACCGGCCCATTCGTCGGTGGCAAGGCCGATTCGGATGTCACCGTTCAGGGTGTCGAGATCAATCCGAGCGGCAGCTTTTCCGCCACATCGGTCAACACGTTCGGCGGCTATTTCAACCGCCTGAGCAGCGACGGCTCGGTCATCTCCCTGCGCCGCCAGGGCACGGAAGTCGGCAGCATCTCGGTCACGACCACAGCGACGGCCTACAACACCAGCTCCGACTATCGCCTCAAGGAAAACCTCTCACCGCTGACCGGCTCGGGCGATTTCATCGACGCGCTGAACCCGGTGCGCGGCACATGGA
>NZ_LSIS01000212.1:0-15920 GCF_001556365.1 Blastomonas sp. CCH1-A6
GGTCGCGGTGTTTGCCATCATCCGGCCCCGCCATGACGAGGTGTACTGGCAAACCACCGAACAGCGGCGAGGTAGCGACATGACGGACAGCGCGGCAGGCGGCGGGGCTGTTGTCGAAGGCGATCACCACCGCGTCAGGTGCCTTGGCTTCGCGTGAGGCGATCAGCACCGGCTTGTCGCTGGCACGCACGACCCGTTCGACCTTGGAGCCGATATGGTCGGTCGCGAACTCGCCCGACGCGCCGCGCTTGCCGATGATGACCAATGCAGCATCGGCTTCACGCTCGACGATCGTCTCCACGATCCCTCCATGCAGGTGCATCGACGCGACCGTGATGCCCTGCTCCTTCAAGCGAGTGCCGCCTGCGTCCAGCAGGATGCGCCCTTCCTCGATGGCAAGACGCCCCGCCGCTTCCTCGATGCGGGTCAGCTCTTCCAGCAGCTCGCTTTTGACACCGAGGCCGATCGCGCCGCTATGATCGTTGCGCGATGCCACGGCATCCTTGCGCTGGACGACGTGCAGCAGCTCGACATCGGCCCCGAGCCGGGTAGCGGCCCAGGCCGCCAGATCGACGACGCTGGTCGCGTAGGTGGATGCGTCGATACAGGCCAATATGCGGTTCATAAGCCCTCTCCTCAGTGGGCGCCGAGCGCTGCTTCGGCGCCGGGCTTGTCATGGACGGCGAAGCGATCGACCATCGTCGCGCTCGCCTGATTGAGGCCGATGACCTCGACATGGGTGCCTTCGCGGCGGAACTTGAGGATCGCCTTGTCGAGGCTCCCCACCGCCGAAATGTCCCAGAAGTGCGCGGCGGTCAGGTCGATGACCACATTGTCCAGCACCTCCTTGAAGTCGAAGGCGTCGGCGAACCGCTCGGACGAGGCGAAGAACACCTGACCCGAGACGCGGTAGGTCCGCGTCCTGCCATCCGCGCTCAGCTCGGATGCCACGTCGAACAGGCGCTTGACCTTGCTGGCGAAGAACAGACCGGACAGGATCACGCCTGCGACCACGCCTTGCGCCAGATCGTGCGTCGAGACGACAACCAGCACCGTCACCAGCATGACAACCGACGACTGCCACGGATGGCTCTTGAGGTTCCTGATCGATCCCCAGGAGAAGGTGCCGATCGACACCATAATCATCACCGCGACCAGCGCCGGCATCGGAATGCGGGCGACCAGCGGCCCCAGTACGACGATCAGGAACAGCAGGAACGCGCCCGACACAAAGGTGGAAAGGCGGGTGGAGCCGCCCGACTTCACGTTGATGACCGACTGCCCGATCATGGCGCAGCCGCCCATCCCGCCGAGGAAGCCGGTCAGAAAATTGGCGATACCCTGCCCCTTCATCTCGCGGCGCTTGTTCGATGGCGTGTCGGTCAGATCATCGACGATCTGCGCGGTCATCATCGATTCCAGCAGGCCAACCGCCGCCATCGTCAGCGAATAGGGGAAAATGATGCGCAGCGTTTCCAGCGTGAACGGCACCTGTGGGATGCCGAACGCTGGCAGCGACGAGGGCAGCTTGCCCATATCGCCCACCGTGTTGACCTTGATGCCGGCATAGATCGAGACGATCGTCAGGATCACGATCGCGACCAGCGGCGACGGGATCGCCTTGGTCAGACGCGGGAACAGGTAGATGATCGCCAGGCCCGCCGCGACCATCGCGTAGGTTTCCCACCCGACGTTCGTTAGCTGGGGAAGCTGCGCGATGAAGATTAGGATCGCGAGCGCGTTGACGAAGCCGGTGATGACCGAGCGTGACACATACTGCATCAGCAGGTCGAGCTTCAGGAAGCCGGCGACGCCCTGGATCAGTCCCATGAGGATGGTGGCGGCAAAGAGGTACTGGACGCCGTGATCGCGGATCAGCGGCAGGACAAGAACCGCAATGGCGGCGGTTGCGGCCGAAATCATGCCGGGGCGTCCGCCCACGAGCGAGATGATGACGGCGATGGAGAAGGAGGCAAACAGCCCGACGCTTGGATCGACGCCGGCAATGATCGAGAAGCCGATGGCCTCCGGGATCAGCGCGAGCGCGACGACGATACCCGCAAGCACGTCGGCGCGCGGGTTCGAGAGCCATTCGCGTCGAAGCGAAGTAGCAAATGTCATGTAGAAACCTGATCGCAATAGCGAGGGGCGCACGCCGTCAGACGCGTTCAATCAACGATACTCGGAAGCGAGGCCCAAATTCGCTAAGGTTATCCCGGGGATAGGCGCCGGGCCGAGCCACCCGAATCAATCCGGGTCCGTCGAAGGCCTCTAGATAGTCACTGATCGGACCATATTGCAACTGCGAACATCAGCAGCCTGCATTCCCATAATACCATCGTTTGAGGGAAAGGGGGTGACCGCCGAGGAGTGGTGATTATGAGCAGCCCCCACCGGGTGGTCCGGGTTGATAGTTAGTGCATTGTCGTCTCCGCCGCCATTGCCGGTCGGAGGTGGAGCGAAGCGGAACCGGAGGCCGGCAATGGCGGTGTCGCCGCTTCCGGGGCGGGTGGTCGATAGCCGAGGCTGCTGTGCGGTCGGACAGTGTTGTAGTGACGCCGCCACGCCTCGATCAGCACCCTGGCTTCAGCGAGGGTGTAGAAGATCTCGCCGTTCAGCAGCTCATCCCGCAGCGAGCCGTTGAAGCTCTCGTTGTAGCCGTTCTCCCATGGCGAGCCCGGGGCGATGTAGAGCGTCTTCACGCCGATCTGCCTGAGCCAGGTCTGGACGGCGGCGGCGATGAACTCGCTGCCATAGCACATTGGGAAGCGCTGGTTTGGGAGCCGCTATGGCCCTGATGAAGACAAGGCCGCGTAGCGGCCGCAGGCTTCATCAGGGCAAGCCATGACCGGTCAGCAGGTATCTAAAGTGAGGTTGTCGAGACAACACTTTGGAGGCTGACCGACCATGACCAAGCTCACCTCTACGCCTGCCGGCGCCGTGCTGGTAGCTATCGATATGTCCAAGAGCCGGCAGGAGGTTCTCATCGAGCGACCGGAAGGCGGCCGGCGCCGGCGGATGACCGTCATGGCAACCAGGCAGGACTATGACGGCTTTGCCGAAAAACTCGCTGCCATCGGGCGCCCTATCATTGTCGGGTTCGAGGCGACGGGTAATTACCATCGCACGCTGGCACATCGGCTGCTGACGGCAGGGTTCGAGCTGCGCCTCATCTCGTCGGTCGCGCTCGCCAGAACGCGCGAGGCGCTGCACAATGGCTGGGACAAGAACGACCCCAAGGACGCGCAGGTCATCCTGCACATGCTGCGGATCGGTGCGACGCAGCGCTACGTCGATCCTCTCGCCGCGGGCATCAATGACCTGCAGGAACTCTCGAAGACCCACGAAACGATCTCTAGGATGAAGACGCAGACCTGGCACCGCATCCTGACCCACTACCTGCCGCTGTACTTCCCCGAGATCGCCCGCTTCGCAGGCAACAGCCGGTCCGACTGGTTTCTCGCGCTCATCGAGCGGTTCCCCACTCCTGCCAGCATCACCGCGCTCGACGCTGGGGCATTCTCGGCAGCTGCCTGGTGTCGTTGCCCCCTAATTGCCTGACGAGGCCTCGCGGGTTTGGGTGATGTACTCGCGGGGTGATCGGTAGCCTAGCGCCTTGTGCGGATGGACCTCATTGTAGTGGGTTAGCCAGCGGGGCAGTTGCTCGATGACAGTGCGTGCATCGGGCGTCGGGTTTACACGGACGTAGTCGCGCTTGAGGGTGCGCACGAAAGCTTCGGCCATGCCGTTCGATTGCGGAGAGCTGACCGGCGTGGTGCGGGGTACGAGGCCGATGTCGCGCGCGAAGCGGCGAGTATCGTGAGCAACGTAAGGGCTGCCGTTATCGCTGAGCCATTCAATGGGCGAGGCCAAGCGGTTCACCGGGCCAAAGCGATGCTCGACAGTGGCGACCATCAGATCACGGATGTCCTCGGCGGTGATGCCGCCGGTGGTAGCAACGTGCCCCATGGCCTCGCGGTCACAGCAGTCGAGTGCAAAGGCGACGCGCACCTTTTCGCCATTGTCGCAAGCGATCTCCAAGGCGTCAGAGCACCAGCGGGTGTTGCGCCGATCGACGGCAACGCGACCATCATGGCGCCGCTCCTCCCGGCTGCCGTTGTGGCGCTGAAGCAGCAGCCCGTGCACCTTCATGACCCGGTAGACCCGCTTGGGATTGGGCGCTGTGCGCCCGATCCTGGCAGCCTGGCGGCGCAGAAGGGCGTGGACCCGGCGATAACCGTAGGTGGGCAGATCGGCGATCAGCGCCCGGATGTCGCTGACCAAGTCGGTATCCGGTAGAGGCGGTCGACCTCGCCGACGTGTAGGCGACCGGTTGTGCATGGCTGACAGGTGCTGGCGGCTGACGCCCAACGCCTCGGCCACCGCGCTCACCGGTCGTCCCCTGGCAACGAGATCGAGCGCAAGAGGAGTTTTTTTGGGCCTGCGGCCCGGGAGACGGCCTCCCGCAGTATCTCGGCTTCCATAGTCTTCTTGCCCAGCAGGCGCTGCAGCTCGGCGACCTGGTTCTGCAGCGACCGGTACTCGGAGGCGGGCACCACCTCCTCGCCGGCACCGGCGGCAGTCAGCGCACCCTGCGCAACCAGCCTGCGCCAGGTGAAGATCTGGCTGCCACTGATGCCATGCTGCCGGGCTACCAGCGACACGTTCATGCCCGGCAGATACGTCTCCTCGACGATCCGGACCTTTTCCTCCGGGGTCCAGCGCCTCCGGCGCTGAACCCCGGAGAGGACCTCGCCGCCATTGTAGCGCCTAGTCGTATGCTCAGTCATATGGCTCACTCTTATCTAAGAGCGAGACCCTGTCAGGTCATTTCGGGGGCCAACTCACCTGGCCTCTCATCGGCCGCAAGGTTTCCAAGGCCCGTCTTGTCAATGACATATACGAAACGGCCTGCGCTTCGGTGGCTCTGCCGGTCCCGGAGGATTCGGCAGCAATTACCATGTTCCGCATGGTCATCGCGCAGGGACGCAGCCTCATCCACCAGCGTGACGAGATAGAGCGGCTTGCCCATGACAGGCTGGCCGAGCATGTTGATTATAAGCTGCTGCGCAACATTCCGGGCATTGGTCCGATTAACGCGCTGACCATTCTGGCCGAGGCCGGTGATTTGCGTCGCTTCAACCATCATCGACAGTTCCTGAAGTTCTGCGGCCTCGATCTCGCAACGTGCCAGTCAGGCACGTTTCGTGGCCGCACCAAGCTGTCCAAGTACGGCAACGCGCGTCTGCGCCGCACCTTCTGGATGGCTGCCCAGGTCGCCGCGCGTCAGCGCGACAACAGTTTCCGTGACAAGCTCGGACGGTACACCGCCGGGCACGCGGACGATGCCGACCGTCGCCGCAAGGCGATGACGGCGCTCACCGCCAAGATGGCGCGCGTGGCTCACGCCGTCGTCAAGACGGGGACAGAGTACCGGCCGTTCCTCGAACGGTCGGATGCCAGGTGGAAGGACCCCTCTCTGCAAGTGCCGTGAGGGCGCTCGTCGAGCGACCCTGTAGATAATGTTCGGGCCTTCCACCTGGGTGCGTATCTCGTTTTAAGGATGGTGAGGACCACGGCCGCCCCGGCGCCGCTGGATCCTGTGTTTGCTATGGCAGGGAGCGATCCCGTTGACGGTGGAAGCCATCTGGCTCAGATTGCATGCCGCGCCGATGGTTGTCGGCGCATGGATATCTGCTGGCCAAAACCCGCCGCTGCTTCCAGACATAGGACGTTGTCCGACCTGATATGCGCGGGCGGACCACGCTCGATGAACAACTCGGCCAGCGCTGCCAGTACGTCTTCGTGTTTGAGCTGGCGCGCGACGACGAGTGCCAGGCACTCCCTGCTCGCCTCGTCGATAATGGTAAGGATGCGGAACTTGCGTCCGTCATGGGTGCGTTCCTCGACGAAGTCGTAAGCCCAGACATGCCCCGGATACTCCGGCCGCAACCGGATGCACGAGCCATCGTTCAGCCATAACCGGCCGCGTTTCGGCTGGCGCTGCGGCACCTTCAGCCCCTCGCGTCGCCAGATCCGTTCCACCCGTTTATCGTCTAATCGGTCAAGCCGTTTGCCAAGGTGCTCGTAGTCGATCTTCTTTTGCGCATCGTTGTCGTCTTCGAGGTCAGGACGGGTCCAGCCTCAGCATGGCGCCAGATCGCCGGCCTCTCGATGTGGTTCCCGTGTTCCAGATGGTCACGAAGCGGGTCACGAGATGGCCGTGGCCGCACCCTGGCGGGGCGGCAGCTCGGAAAGCAGATATCAGGCCATGGCAGTCACCTTTGGGTCAAAGCCTCGCCCGTCGATCCACATCCGGTGGAGGATCACCGCCAGCTTGCGGGCCAGCGCAACGCGCGCCTTCCAGAAGCCCGATCTCCGGCCGATGGCGGCAGCCCAGTCCTTCAGCGCCGACGCCTGCGAGGTCCGCGACAGCATGACATTGGCCGCTTCGAACAGCAGCTTGCGGGTGAGACGATCTCCGCACTTGGAGATGCGGCCGTTGATGTCGACCTCGCCCGACTGGTAGCGACGCGGAGTGAGACCGAGATAGGCGCCGACATCCTGCGAGCGTCGGAACCGGTGAGGATCCTCGATGGTGGTCATGAAGCTGACGGCCGTCAGCGGTCCGACGCCGGGCATCGTCATCATCAAGCGGCAGGCGCCGCTTTGCCGGGCAACCCGGGCGAGCTGCTTGGCAATGGCAAGCTGTTGCTCCCGCAATGTGCTCAGCATCGCCAGTAGGCTCTCGAACAGTGCGGCGACCACCGGATCGTCCGGCAGCGTTGCCCGGACCTGACGTTCGAAGGTGCCACCCTTCCCGGGTCCGACCAGAATGCCGAAAGTCTTCGCCAGGCCGCGTATCTTGTTGATGAGCGCGGTGCTCATGCCGACCAGCTGGTCTCGCGTGATCAGGAGCGCACGCAACCGGTGCGTATCCATCGAGCGAACAGCGACCGGCCGGTACCAGCCCGAGCGGACCAGCCGTGCCAACCCAAACGCGTCGTTGCGGTCCGTCTTGTTCATCTGCAGCTTCAGCGCTGCCGCAGCATGCCTGGCATGAAGACACACCACCGGCAGCTCTCGCTCGGTCAATGCGTGCCACAACCACACGGTCATCGGGCCCGTCTCGATACCGATCCTCACGGCTCCTGCGGCCCTCCGCGCCAGCACGGCCGCAATAGCGTCCGGGTCCGTTCGCGACTTACCGTCCCATATGCGATCGCCCGTTTCGTCCACGACGCAGATCGCGGTCTCCTTCATCGACACATCTAGGCCAACATAGCAGGTCATCTTCCGTCCTCCTCTTCAGGGGACGACAGGCTATCCCAACGAGCACCGCTCCTGATTACGCCATGTGGTTCACCGACCAACCCGCCGCATGCAGCAGCGCCGTCACCCGGCGATAGCCGTAGCGCCCGTACTGCCTGGCAAGGGCGATGATATCCTCGGTGAGCGCCAGCTCGTCATCTGCCCCGAACGGCACCTTGCGCTGCGTCGACCGGTGCTGGCCGAGCACGCGGCACACCCGCCGCTCGGATACATCCAGCACCTCCCGGACCTGGTCGATGCAGCGCCGACGCCGTGCGGGGCTCAGAAGTTTCCCTTGGCTGCCTCCTGCAGGATGAGCTTGTCCAGCGTCAGATCCGAGATCGCCCGGCGCAGCCGCAGGTTCTCCTTTTCCAGATCCTTCATCCGCCGAGTCTGATCGGTCTTCAGGCCACCATATTCCTTGCGCCAGCGGTATTAGGTCTGCTCGCTGACCGCGATGCGCCGACAGGCCTCGGCGGTCGTGCCGCCCTGACCCAGCATGATCTCAACCTCACGTAGCTTCCCGATAATCTCCTCGGGCTTGTGCTTCTTCGCAGGCATTCGTCGTCCCTTCCTTGGTCCAGACTGTAATAGTCGATGGACCACTCAGAAGGGGGCAGCTCAGACGGCCATGATCGGCGCGCGGCGCGCCAGCAATGACGGCTAGTAAGATGATGGCGAGTAGAACGAGATGATGAGGCCCGATGATAGCAGGCGCTCCCACGAGGCGATCCGCGCCGCTGCCTACGCACTTCGTGACTGCGTCAGGGCTGGACCTCCGCTTACCGACCTCGGCCGGCTACGAATGAACCTGGCCAATGCGGTACGGGAGCATCTGCCTACACAGCAGGGCTGGAACAAGGAGGCTCGAGGCTATTTCGCCGACCAGATGCCGACTTACGAGCGGATCATGGAAGAGGATCGCGAGCTTCGGCTACGCTACTCCGACCACATACGGCGTTGGAGCAGCAACGCGATAGCTTCGAACGTCCCAGCCTATGCTGCGGACGTCGCAACACTGGTAGAGCGCCTCGACCGCTACCTGCGGTCGCTTGAGCACGAGCTCTATAAGCCGATGCACCAGGCAGGGATCGAGGCGTGATCGGTGATCAATTGCCCCTGTAGGTGGAGTAGCCGAAGGGGCTGACCACGACCGGCACATGGTAGTGCGCGGCAGGGTCGGTGACGCGGAACACGGGATCGATCTCGGGGAAGAATGGCACCGCCTTCGCATCCGGGTAGCCTGCCATGTCGAACAGCAGCTTGTAGGTGCGCGGCGCGAACTTCGACGGCTACCTACCCGACGCCGATATCTCGGTTGAAACCGGGCAAACCTATAGTCCTGCATGACGATCTGGCATCTTGCATCACCGCGAGCAGCTATCGAAACCGGCGTTTATCACCTACAGTCCTGCAAGGCAGGGTCGCCGGTCCTGCGAAACCGATGGTGGGGGTGCCGTTGCGACCTGTGTCAGCTGCGATCTGTGTTCCGGTCCGCAACGAGGAGACTGCGTTACCGAAGTTGCTGGAGGCGATCGAGCGACTGGACCTGGGCGACGTCGAGGCTGCCGTGTTCTTCCTCCTTGATAATTGCTCGGATGCGAGCGAGCAGGTAATACTCGAGCATGCTGGTCGCATGGCCCTTCCGTTCACGGTGGCTCAGGGAGACCCGTCCCCTGATGCCAATGCCGGTCGTGCACGCCGGGCCGCCATCGCCCTCGGCCTGCATCATGCGGCGAGCACGCCCCACGGTATTCTCCTGACGACCGACGCCGACAGCCAGCCCCGTGCCGATTGGGTCAGGGCGGCACTGCAGGGCCTGGCCTCGGCCGACCTTGTCGCCGGGCGAATCGTCCGGATCGCAGCGGAGCGGGATCCGGTGCAGGGGAGGGTCGAGCGCTACCTCGATCGGCTTCACGCCTACCGACGATCGGTCGACCCCGTTCCGTGGGACAGTCCGACCGGCTCCCACTGCTCGGGAGGCGCCAACATGGCCTTCCGACCCGGAGCCTATCAGGCGCTGGGTGGCTTCCAGCCGGTGCCATGCGGCGAGGACGCCGCCCTGCTCGACGATGCCGGGCGCGCCGGGTTTCGCGTGCGCCGCGATCCCGGCATGGTGGTTGCGACCTCCTCACGGCGGCTCGGCCGGGCGCCGGGCGGCATGGCGGCTGCGCTCAGTGCCATCGACCATCACGGGGCACCCTCAATGCCGCATCCCCGAGGGGCGGCATGGCAATACCGACAGCAGGCGGAGGCGCGCCGCATTTGGGCCGGGCTCCCCGATTCCTTTGTCGCAGCTCGCTTCGGCGACCGTATCGGATTGACCGGTGACCATGTGATCGGCGTCGCGCGCGACTGCCCCAACGCAGAGGCGTTCGCCATGCGTGTCGTGCCGGCGCTGCCCGATATACCCGACGTCACCCTCGCCGAGGCCGAGCATGCCCTGGCAACGCTCGAGCACCAGCTTTGCGAGCAGGCGGTATGACGACGACCAAAGCTCTGCGCCATGCGATCGTCGCGGCAGGGTGGGTGACCGACCCCGCCGGCGATCCGACGACGCCCGAGGCATATCTGGACCTGCTCCGCCCTCTTTACGCTGCGGGACGCCGGGATCTCCCCATCGGGCGCCTGCTGGAGGGGCATGTCGATGCGGTGCAAATCGTGTTTCGATACGGCACGTCGTCCCAGGTCGCTGCGTTGCGGGCGCGGATCGCTGCGGGAGCGATGCTGGGTGTGTGGAATGCGGGCCTGCCGGGTGAGTCGCTGGTGCTTACCGGCGGACGGCTGACCGGCGGCAAGGGCTATGCATCGGGGGCGGGGATACTGACTCACGCGCTGGTAACTGCGGATAGCGAACGCGGGCCGCAGCTGCTCCTGCTCGACCTGGATGCCGATCCGCCTGCCATCGATCGGGAGTGGTGGCAGACGATCGGCATGCAGCGCTCGGAGACACATCTGGTGCGCTGGTCCGGCTCTGTGATCCGTGAAGACGGCCGTATCGGCGAGCCCGGCAGCTATGCGCGGGAGCCGTTCTTCAGCGGAGGCGCGCTGCGCTTCGCCGCGGTTCATGCCGGGGGCATCGCCGGCCTGCTCGATGCAGTGCGTGACCACCTGACCACCCACGAGCGCGCTTCCGATCCGTTCCAGGCATCGCGCCTCGCCGACCTGTTCCTGCTTGCCCAGGGTGCAGCGGCGAGCATCCGCGACACGGCGGGCGCCTGGTTCAGCGGGACGGATGCGGAACGCCTCGCCCGGGTGTCCGCTGCGCGGCTATCGATCGCCGGCTCTGCCGAGCGCGCCCTGACGATCGCGCAGGAGGCGGTGGGGCTGCAGGGATTGTTCCTATCGCATCCGCTGGCGGCAAAGATCGCCGATCTCATGGTGTACCTGCGCCAGCCTGCGCCCGACGCGCATCGCTTTCGCGTCGGCCAGGCTGTCGCCGAGCACATCCTCGACCCCATTCTGTGAGGATCCCGCTGCGAAACGTACGTGTCGCGCTGGTGATCGCCCCGCACCCGGATGACGAGGTCATCGGCGCGGCAGGCCTCATTGCGCGGCTTCGCCGCCATGGAGCTCGGGTCCGGGTTGCGGTCGTGACCGATGGTGCCGCGTCTCACCGGGGCAGCCGACAATGGCCGAGAGCGCGACTGGTCGCGGCGCGCCAGCGTGAGAGCCTTCATGCGCTACGTCGTCTCGGCATCGTTGCTGGCGACGTCTCGTTCCTCAATTTGCCCGATGGCCAGTTGCCCTCGATCCCGGGACGCTGTTATCGCGCGCTGCGCCGCCAGGTCGCACGATGCCGGGATCTCGATCTCATCGTCGGACCGGCCTGCGATGACGACCATCCCGATCACCGCGCCGTAGCAGCGGCCGTCGCCCGATGCCCGGGTGGCGCCGGTCGGCTGACCTACCGCGTGTGGCCGCCTCGCCCGGACAGGTCCGGACCGGCATGGCGCATCGCTGTGCCCGGAGGAGTTCCGGTTAAGCGGTCGCTGATCCGCGTCTACCGGACGCAGCTCGGCGCCGTTTCCGATGATCCAGCAGGCTTCACGATCGCGAGACACGAGCTTGCGGCCTTTGCTCGTCCGGTCGAGCGCTACCGGCCGGGTTCGAAGTGACGAGCCCGATCGATCTTGCCGGGTTCGCCGCCAAGTTCGCCGGCGACGACGATCCCTGGCGCACCTTCACCGCCCGTGACGAGGCGGTGAAGCGTGCCGTGATCCTGCACGCGATAGGTCACCGACCGGTCGGACGGGTGCTGGAGCTGGCCAGCGGCAACGGATCCAACAGTGCCGCGATCGCGAGGATGGCGTTGTGCCTCGATGCGACCGAGGGCACGAGGGAGGGGGTCGACCTGACGGCACGCGCCGTCGCGGCCTGGCCTCGTGCGTGCGCATCGCTGCTCGTGCTCCCCGGTCGACCGCCACGTCTCGTCTATGACGTGATCGTGATCGCCGAGATCCTGTATTACCTCTCAGCGCGAGAGATGGCCCGGGTTGCGCGTGAGATGGCCGCTCGCCTGCGGGGAGACGGCACCATCGTGCTCGCGCACCACAGGATCGACTACTACGACTTCGCCCAGCACGCGGCAGGAATCCACGCCCGGTTCCTCGCAGAGACCGGGCGTCGTTGGACGGTTCGCACCGTGCGCCGCACCCGCCGCTGGGTCGTCACCGCGGCCCGCGCCGACGGTGTGCCCCGATCCCCTTGAACGCGAGCGAGGCAGCACGTCCCACGTCCGTGCGATATGAGGCTTGCCGTTAAGTGGAGCGGCAGGACGTCCACCTGCCGCTCCCGCCAGGGTCGTCAGGCCGCCGCGTCGAGATCGACCTTCATCTCCCGAGCCCAGAACCTGAGGTCACGACAGGTCGTGACGAACGCCTTGACGTCCTTGCTCTTGCTTAGGGCTACGAAGCCATCGTCAAGCTCCGGCACTCGAGAAGCGTCGAACAACGTGGCGGCTGCATCGGTGTAGCCGATGAACTTGCAGTGGCCGAACGCGTCCGCCACGAAGTCCTTGGAGGCCGCATCCTTGGCGAGCATCGCAACCCCCTCCTCGGACGGGAGCACCGCGACGGCATCGAACAGGACCGAAGGTCCGCCGTCGATCTTCTGCTTGGCCGCGACCTTGGTGCCGTCGTCGAGCGTGACCCCGCCGATCTTCGGCGCGACCACCTCCCAGACCGCGCCTTCGGCTTCCAGCGCCTTCGTCAGCGCATTGAACAGCTCGGCGCTCGACCCATCGGTCAGCAGCAGGCCCATCTTTCGCCCGGCGAAATTCGCCGGGCCGTTGGCGACGATCGAGAGCGCCGACGATGTCGGCAGGTCTAGCGTCGGCTTGGCCGCCTTGGCGGCGTCCGGCAGGTCAAGGCCGAGCCCGTCCGCAACGGTAGCGGCGAGATCCTCGTCGATGTTGCGCAGGTGGCTGACCGCCCGGGCCCGGATGTCGACACGATCTACCTTCGACAGCTCGAACACCAGCGCGTCGCCGATGTGCTTCTGCTCGATCGGCTGCTGGCTGAGATAGAACTGCCGCGCCTGGCTGTAATGATCGGCAAAGGTTTCGGACCGAACCCGCTGCTTAGTCCCCTGAACCTCGGCGGGGAAGCTGGTGAAGCCGATCTCCGCGTTCTCGCGCGGACCGCCTTCCGCGCCCCAGCTGTTCGGCTCATAGTTCACGCGCCCCTTCGGATTGCGCATCGCCATGTGGCCGTCCTGCTGGAAGTTCATCACCGGACAGCGCGGGGCATTGATCGGCAGGTGGGTGAAGTTCGGGCTGCCGAGCCGCTTCAGCTGGGTATCGAGATAGGAGAAGTTGCGGCCGTGCAGCAGCGGGTCGTCACTGAAGTCGATGCCCGGCACGATGTTCTGCGTGCAGTAGGCGACCTGCTCGGTTTCGGCGAAGAAGTTGTCGACGTTGCGATTAAGCGTGAGCGTACCGACGATGCGGACCGGCACGTCCTCCTCGGGGATGAGCTTGGTCGAGTCGAGATGGTCGAAGGGAAGCTTGTCGGCGGTTTCCTGATCGAACAGCTGGACGCCGAGATCCCATTGCGGGAAGTCACCGCTCTCGATCGCCTCCCAGAGATCGCGGCGATGATAGTCGGGATCGGCGCCGCTGATCTTGACCGCTTCGTTCCACAGCACCGACTGGAGCCCCTGGCGCGGCTTCCAGTGGAACTTGACGAAGGTCGACCTGCCTTCCGCGTTCACCAGGCGGAAGCTGTGGACGCCGAAGCCCTCCATCGTGCGGAAGGAGCGGGGGATCGTGCGATCGGACATGATCCACATGATCATGTGCCAGGCTTCCGGGGTGAGGCTGGCGAAATCCCAGAAATTGTCGTGTGCGGTTTGCGCCTGGGGGAACGCCCGGTCGGGCTCCTGCTTAGCCGCATGGACCAGATCGGGGAACTTGATGGCATCCTGGATGAAGAACACCGGGATGTTGTTGCCGACGATGTCCCAGTTGCCCTGCTTCGTGTACATCTTGACGGCGAAGCCGCGCACGTCGCGCGCCAGATCGCGCGAGCCCTTGTTGCCCGCTACCGTTGAGAAGCGGACGAACACCTCCGTCTGCTGCCCGACCGTGCTCAGCACGTCGGCGCGGGTGTAGTCGGCCAGACTGTCGGTCAGCTCGAACACGCCGTGCGCGCCATAGCCGCGTGCGTGGACGACGCGCTCCGGGATGCGCTCGTGATCGAAATGGAAGATCTTTTCGCGGAGGATGAAGTCCTCGAGCAGCGTGGGGCCCCGCAGACCCGCCTTGAGACTGTTCTGGGCGTCCGCGATCGGGA
The DNA here is from genome assembly GCF_001556365.1 of Blastomonas sp. CCH1-A6. Taxonomy (NCBI): domain Bacteria; kingdom Pseudomonadati; phylum Pseudomonadota; class Alphaproteobacteria; order Sphingomonadales; family Blastomonadaceae; genus Blastomonas; species Blastomonas sp. CCH1-A6. Next base: position 14,106 of record NZ_LSIS01000212.1, read on the forward strand.
TGCCCTGCTGCGTGGTCATGGTAAGTGCCGCGTCCGAGGTCGTCTGGCGGGTTTCGCCGCCATGGCCCTGCTGCTCGGCATAGTTCGTCGGCTGGTCGGCACCCGCCGGCAGCGGCGGTGCCTTCTTGGCCGTCTCGCCCTTGAGTTTCACCGCGTCGCTTTTGATGCTCTTGCGTGCCATGGACGTAATCCTCCGATCATGCCCTTAATGCCACCAGCGCCACGGCGATGCGAGGCATAAATCTTTGTAGCGACTGGGAACCGACCCGGAGGACCGAAATCAAGTTATGTCAGTCGAGCATGGTCGCCGGTTCGGACGACAGGCGCGGGCTCGGCAACGTAAGTGTTCATGGCTGCGCAGAACCCGACTGCGGCTTCCTTGGTCCTGGATCACAGCCAGGGAAAGCCGATATGAGCCGGTTGGAGATGTCTTAACGCCTTGCCGTTAGCCGAGCATGATGTACTCCCAGGTCGTACAGGTTTTCGACTGCGTCCGGCACGACCACGATCTGTGGTTGGTGCTGCTCGCCGGCCTGGTTTGCCTCTGCGGAATCTATGCGTCCTTTGCCCTGGCCGACCATGCCATACGCTCAGGGCGGAAGACGCGCAGCCTGTGAGAACCTATCACCATCGTGTCGGCCGGCTGCACGGCCTGGGCGACCCACTTCATTATCTTGCTGGCTTTCAAGCCGGGCATGCCGTCTGCGTTCAACCCGCTGGCCGTACGGCCGTTTTACGGCCGCTCGTTGATGTAAACGAATCAAATGGACAGGGACCCATGCCGCGGCTCAAGGCGTTGAGCGTCATAGACATGGCCCTGACGACAGGGACATGCACTCAGATGAGGAAACGACATGCGCGCACTATGCTGGCACGGTAAAGGCGATGTCCGCGTCGACACCGTTGCGGATCCCGAGATCAAGCACCCGCGCGATGCGATCATCAAAGTAACCGCCTGCGCGATCTGCGGGTCGGACCTTCACCTGCTGGATGGCTACCAGCCCACCATGGAGGCCGGCGACATCCTCGGCCACGAGAACATGGGCGAGGTCGTGGCGCTCGGGTCCGAGGTCACCAACCTCAAGATCGGGGACCGGGTGGTGGTGCCGTTCACGATCAGCTGCGGCGATTGCTGGTTCTGCAAGAAGGGTCTGTTTGCGGCCTGCGATCGGACCAATCCGAACGCCGAGATGGCCGCCAAGGCGATGGGCCATTCGCCCGCCGGGCTGTTCGGCTTCAGCCACATGCTGGGCGGCTACTGCGGCGGTCAGGCGGAGTATCTCCGCGTGCCGATGGCGGATGTCGGTCCGATCAAGATTCCCGACAACGTTACCGACGAGCAGGCCCTCTTCCTATCGGATATCTTCCCGACCGGCTACATGGCCGCCGAGAATGCGCAGATCGAGCATGGCGACACCGTCGCGATCTGGGGCTGCGGTCCGGTCGGCCAGTTCGCCATCCGCTCCGCGCTGATGATGGGCGCCGGCCGCGTGATCGCGATCGACGAGGTGCCCGAGCGACTCGCCATGGCGGAGGCCGGTGGCGCTGAGACGATTAACTTCGCCGAAACCGATGTCTACGACGAGCTGCAGGCGCGAACCAAGGGCCGGGGCCCCGACAGCTGCATCGATGCTGTCGGCTGCGAGGCGGCCGCGCACGGGGCGGCGGACGCGGTCATGGACAAGGTGAAGGCAAGCATGATGCTCGCCACTGATCGCGTCCACGTCCTGCGGCAGGCGATCATGAGCTGCCGCAAGGGCGGCACGGTCTCCGTGCCCGGCGTCTACGTCGGGATGGGTGACAAGCTTCCGATCG
>NZ_LSIS01000021.1:0-22279 GCF_001556365.1 Blastomonas sp. CCH1-A6
GGTCGCCATCTCGCCTGAAGTGGCCACCGCCGTGCCCGACAGGCCATGGTCCTGGCTATGCACGATCAGCGGCAGGTCCAGCATCGCGCAATATTGCATCAGCCGGTGCATCACGCCGGTATCGACGATCCAGCGTCGCCCGGTGGCGACGGCGCGCGCGCCCGCCTCCTGCATCAGCGCGATCTCGGCCATCTCGGCACCCGCCAGGTCGCGCGTCGCGGCGGCCAGAGGGTGCACCCAGAAATCCGGCTTGCCCGAATAGGCGGCAAAGCGCACGCGCGCCGGGTGATCGAGCGGCGGGTTCTGATCGGGCATCAGCGCCGCACGGCTGATGCCGCCGAAATGGAAGGCGGGAAGGTCGATCGCGAACACGCCGAGGTCCACCAGGCCGGGCGCGATCAGCGCGCCCTTCGCGTCGTGGACGCGGTCGTCCGCGCTCGGCGTGATCCTGCCGATCTCGGCGATGCGGTCGCCCAGCACGCGGATACCGCCCTCGACCGGCTCGCCCTCTCCCGGTAGGATCAGGCGGCCATTGACGATGCTCAGCGGAGCCAGCGGGGTCTTGCTCATGCCCAGCCCTCCACGCCGCGGCGTCTGCGCGTCAGCACGTCAAGGCACGCCATGCGCATCGCAACACCCATCTCGACCTGGTCGGTGATCGCCGAGCGCTGGACATTGTCCGCGATATGGCTGTCGATCTCGATCCCCCGGTTCATCGGCCCGGGGTGCATCACCAGCGCATCGGGCTTGGCCAGCGCCAGCTTCGCATCGGTCAGCCCGTAGAGATGACGGAATTCGCGCGGCGAGGGGATGAACTGGCCCTGCATCCGCTCGTTCTGCAGCCGCAGCATCATCACGACATCCGCACCGTCGAGTGCCTCGGCAAAGCTGCGGCAGGGCGTCGCGCCCATGGATTCGACCGCAGGCGGCATCAGCGCGGGCGGCCCTGCGACGCGCACGTCCGCGCCCAGGGTCGAAAGGCAGATCATGTTCGATCGCGCGACGCGGCTGTGGAGGATGTCGCCGCAGATTGCGACCCGCAGCCCGGCGATCTGCCCCTTGCGGCGGCGGATGGTCAGCGCATCGAGCAGCGCCTGGGTCGGGTGCTCGTGCGTGCCGTCGCCGGCGTTGAGCACCGGGCAGCCTACCTTGTCGGCGATCAGTTGCACCGCGCCCGAGCTGCCATGGCGGATCACGATGGCATCGGCGCGCATGGAATTGAGCGTCACCGCCGTGTCGATCAGCGTCTCGCCCTTTTTCACGCTCGATTGCGCGGCGTGCATGTTGACCACATCCGCGCCCAGGCGCTTGCCCGCGATCTCGAACGACAGCAAAGTGCGCGTCGAATTTTCGAAAAACGCATTGATCAGCGTGAGGCCTGCGAGCCGGTCGTCATGCTTGGTCGCCTGGCGATTGAGATCGACCCATTGCTCGGCCTCGTCGAGCAGGAACTCGATCTCCCAGGGCTGGAGCCCCGCGATTCCCAGCAGATGCCGGTGCGGAAAGGCCATGCTGCCGGGCGGATAATCGCTGGCAGGGCGGCGGGCGGAGGGGGTGTTCGGCGATGTCATTAAAGGCGAGCGTCTAGGACCGAATCGGCTTTGGCTCAAGCCCGCGTTTTCTGCTGTGGACAGGGGAGCTGACTGTCGCAATGATGCGCTGACAAGAATGTAAGCGAGAGGGATTCTGGATGGAACTCGTAACCGAAGGCCTGCGCTTTCCTGAAGGGCCGGTGGCGATGCCAGATGGCAGCGTCGTTTTGGTCGAGATCGAGCGCGGCTGCGTCACGCGCGTCCCGCCTGATGGCACGCAGCATGTCGTGGCGCAGCTGGGCGGGGGCCCGAATGGCGCGGCGATCGGTCCCGATGGCAAGCTCTATGTCTGCAACAATGGCGGCTTCCATTATGTCGAGCGCGCCGGGCTGCTCATCCCGCATGGTCAGCCCGACGATTATTCCGGCGGAAGGATCGAGCGTGTGGACCTCGAGACCGGCACGGTCGAGACGCTCTACAAGTCTGGCGATTTCGGCTGCACGTTGCGCGGGCCCAATGACATCGTGTTCGATGATGCCGGCGGCTTCTGGTTCACCGATCACGGCAAGACCCGGCGGCGCGAGCGCGACATGACCGGCGTGTTTTACGCCCGCGCCGATGGCTCGCTGCTCAAGGAGGTCATCTTCCCGATGGAAAACCCCAACGGCATCGGCCTCTCGCCCGACGGCAAGCGGCTCTACGTCGCGGAGACCTATACCTGCAAGCTCTGGGCCTATGACATTGCCGCGCCCGGCGAGATCGCGTTCAGCCAGGGGCTGCTCGGGCCGGGCGGCACCTTTCTCTACAGCCCGTCGGGATACACGTTCTTCGATTCGCTCGCGGTCGACGGCGCGGGCAATATCTGCGTCGCGACCATCGGGCAGAGCGGCATTTCGGTGGTCTCACCGGAAGGCGAACTGGTCGAGTTCGTCGCCACCGACGATCCGTTCACGACCAATATCTGCTTCGGCGGGCCGAACCTGAAGACCGCGTACATCACGCTTTCAGGCACTGGCAGGCTGGTCAAGATGGACTGGCCGCGCGGTGGGGCGAAGTTGCATTATCTAAACGCTTGATCGTCATCCCCGCGAAGGCGGGGGTCCCGCTTTGCGGTCGTGCACGATGGGACAAGCGGGACCCCCGCCTTCGCGGGGATGACGAAGACTGGAATTCTTGGATTGAGGGAAAACGCCATGACCGACCAACGCTGGGCGATCGATATCGACCGTGACACCATCGCTGACGCTCGCATTGTCGAGGAGCCGCAGGCCGACCTGCCCGAAGGCGCGATCGAGGTGAAGCTTGACCTCTACGCGATGACCGCGAACAACGTGACCTATGCCGTGTTCGGCAAGCCGCTCGGGCTGTTCGGCAACGATCAGGGCTATTGGGATTTCTTCGCCGAGCGCGAAGCGCCGGGGCGGCTGCCGGTCTGGGGCTTTGCCACGGTGAGCCGCAGCAACCACCCCGACATGCCGCTGGGGACGCAATATTACGGCTATTACCCGATGGCGAGCCATGCGGTGCTGCATCCGGGCCGGGTGAGCGCGAACGGCTTTACCGACATGACCCCGCGGCGCAGCACGCTGCCGATCATCTACAACCAGTACCAGCGGCTCGACGCGCTGGGCGATTATCGCGCCGAGCACCATGATTATTGGCCGGTCTTCCGTCCGCTGTTCCTCACCGGCTGGTTGATCGCCGATCAGCTCGAGGACGAGGGCGATTATGCTGCGCAGCAAATCCTGGTGGCGAGCGCGTCGAGCAAGACCGCGATCGGCCTTGCGCATGCGCTTAAGCAGCGCGGCAGCGGTCCGCAGGTTGTGGGCCTGACGAGCGGGGGCAACGCTGCCTATGTCGAATCGCTCGGCCTGTACGACCGCGTCGTCGCCTATGACGATATCGGCGCGATGGACGCCTCCGTTCCGAGCGCGATGGTCGATATGGCGGGCAACCCGAAGGTCGCAGCCGCAGTCCACAACCATTTCGCCGATGCGCTGAAGGCCTCGATCGTGGTTGGTAAGTCGCATTGGGATGCGAATGATGACGCAGGGGCCATCGCCGGCCCGCCGCGCCAGATGTTCTTCGCACCGGGCCGCAGCGAAAAGCGCATCGCCGAATGGGGCCCGGACGGCTTCCGCCAGAAGCTCGAAGCCGCCTGGCTCGGCTTTGCCGATCTGGCCCCGAAACTGCTGTCGATCGACAAGCGCCAGGGCGCCGAGGCCGCGCTCGCCGCCTATGCCGAAACGGTCGCGGGCAAGGCCGATGCGAGGACGGGGCTGGTCATTATTCCATGAGCTTCCAGGCGGTCATTTTCGATTTCGGCGGGGTCATCACCTCGTCGCCCTTCGAGGCGTTCAACCGGCTCGAAGCGGAGCGCGGCCTGCCGCGCGATTGCGTACGGCGGATCAACGCGACCAATCCCGACGACAATGCCTGGGCGAAGTTCGAGCGCGCGGAGATCGATGCCGCCGCTTTCGATACTGCCTTTGCCGAAGAAGCGGCGGCGCTGGGTCTGGCGATCCGGGGCAGCAATGTCATCTCCTGCCTGGCGGGCGATGTGCGCCCTCGCATGGTCGCGGCGCTCGATGCGCTCAAGGCCGAAGGGCTGACCATCGGCTGCATCACCAACAATGTCCGCGCGGGCAAGGGATCGGCGATGGTGTTCGACGATGCCCGCGCCGCCGAGATCGCGGCAATCATGGCGCGGTTCGACCATGTCATCGAAAGCAGCAAGGCTGGGGTGCGCAAGCCCGATCCGCGCATCTACGCGATGATGTGCGAGGCGATTGGGATAGCACCGGATGCGTGCATCTATCTCGACGACCTGGGCGTGAATTGCAAACCCGCGGCGGCTTTGGGCATGGCCGCGATCAAGGTGAGCGGCGAGGATCAGGCGCTGGCCGATCTGCGCGCACTGCTGGGCCGTCCGGAAGGCTGGCCCGGCTGATGCGGTTTTGGGGGGCAATCCTGTTGGCGATGGTGGCGGTCCCGGCTCAGGCCGAGCGGGGAACCGTTGTCGTGGTCGGCGGGGCATTGGCGGACGACAATGCCGATGTGTATCGCGCGATGATCAAGGCCATGCCAGCCGACGCGCCCGATGTGGTCATCATCCCCGCTGCTTCGGGCATTATCGGTCGATCGGTTCCGCGCGCTGCCAAGGCCTTTGCCGCACATGGCGTTGATCCCGCCAGCATCGTCACGGCGTACATAGCCTTGGTCGATGATCCCGATACGCCGGACGTCGACGAGTCGCGCTGGAATGCGGGCGGCAGCGATCCAGCAGAGATTGCCAAGATCGAGAAAGCAGGCCTGATCTGGATGCTGGGCGGCGACCAGCTGCGGATCATGGCAGCGCTGATCAAGCCCGATGGCAGCGATACACCTATGCTGGCCGCCATCCGCAAACGGCTGGATAAGGGAGCGGTGATCGGGGGCACCAGCGCGGGTGCGGCTGTGATGGGCGAGCACATGATCGGATGCGGCAGCCCCGAGGTGGCGCTGACGGCTCCGGTCTCGCGCGATTTCAAGGATTGCGACGGCAAGGCCGAGGATGCCCGCGACGTGCCACTGGTGTTGGGGCGTGGCCTCGGCTTTCTTCCCGGGATCGTGTTCGACCAGCATTTCAGCCAGCGCGCGCGGCTGACGCGGCTCGTTCGGGCGGTGGCCTGTATCGAAGCGGACGCGGTGACCGGGATCGGGATCGACGAGGACACAGCCTTTGTCTTCGACATCGGGCACGAGACCGGCATTCCGGTGGGGCGTGGCACCATCACTGTCGTTGATCCGTCAGAGGGGCATCGGTCCTGCGACAATGCGGTGATGGAAAATGTCCGCTTCGCGCGCTTCCCAGCGATGAAGGAATAACCGCGTGGACAATTTCACCCACAGCCTTGCCGGATGGGCGCTGGGCCAGGCGGGACTCAAGCGCCTGACCGGGCTCGCGGTGCCGACGCTGATCATCGGGGCAAACCTGCCCGATATCGATGCGGTGCTGAGCGTGCTCGGCACCCAGTCGCTTGCGCTGCGGCGCGGCGTGACGCATGGGCCGATCGCGCTGCTGGTGCTGCCGATCCTGCTCACGGTGGCGATGGTCTGGTTCGATCGCTGGCAGGTGCGGCGGCGCAAGCGTCCGCGCAATCGCCTGCCTGTCCGACCAGGGGCGCTGCTGCTGCTCGCCTATATCGGCACGCTATCGCATCCGGCGCTCGATTATCTCAACAATTACGGCATCCGCCTGCTTGAACCCTTCGCGCCGCGCTGGTTTTATGGCGATACCCTGTTCATCGTCGATGCGGTGCTGTGGACGACCCTGCCGCTCGGCATCTGGCTGTCGCGCAAATGGGAGGCAACAGGCCGTCCGGGCTGGGAACGGCCCGCGCAAACGGTGCTGGTTCTGGCCTTGCTCTACATCTCGGGCAACTATGCGCTCTCGAGCCATGCCGAAGCGCAGGTGGCGCAGAGGCTGGAGGCCGAACGCGGCATCACTCCCGATCTGGTGATCGCCAATGCGGTGCCCGTGCTGTTCTGGCAGCGCGCGATGCTGTGGCGCGGCGATGCGATGATCGGGCGCGGGGCCTATGACGCGCTGGGCACGTCAGCACTGACGCTGCAGCCGGGCAGCGCCGCAACCAACATGGCCAGCCCTTGGGTCGCGCGCGCCGCCGCACAAAATGCTGATGCGCGGGCCTTTTTGTTCTGGGCGCGGATGCCATATGCACGGCTGACCGACATATCGGGGGGCAAGAGAGTGGTGTTGCGCGATGCGCGCTTCGACAGTTCGCCGATTGCCGACCGGTTCACGGTCACAGTCGATGTGAAGGACAATCCATGACCCGCCCCGTGATCGTCTGGCTGCGCCGCGACCTGCGCCTTGCCGACCAGCCCGCTTTCGCCGCCGCCGCCAAGGCCGGACCCGTGATCCCGGTCTATGTGCTCGACGACGAGACGCCCAAGCATCGCAAGATGGGTGGCGCGTCGCGCTGGTGGCTGCATCATAGCCTGGCGTCGCTGGCGACCGATCTGGAAAAGATCGGCTCGCGTCTGATCCTGAAGCGCGGCGTCGCGGCAGAGGTACTGGCGAAGCTGGCGAAGGAAACCGACGCGGCCGCGATCCACTGCCTGCGCCATTACGAACCGTGGTGGCGCAATGCGGAGCGCGCGCTCAAGGACAAGCTGCCCGAGGGCTGTGCGCTCGAATGCCATCACGGCAATTACCTGATGCCGCCCGGATCGGTCACCACGGGCAGCGGCCAGCCTTACAAGATCTACACGCCCTTCTGGCGCGCGCTGGCGCAACACATGCCGCCGCCCGCTCCGGTGCCCGCGCCGAAAAGGCTCGATGCACCGCAGGCATGGCCCGAGAGCGATACGCTCGGCGACTGGGACCTGCTGCCGACCAAGCCTGATTGGGCCAAGGGCTTTGCCGAGGAATGGACACCGGGCGAAGCGGGGGCTGCGGAGCGGCTCGAGCAGTTTCAGGACCGCGCCAAGCACTATGAGGAGCAGCGCAACCTGCCTTCGGTCGAGGGCACCTCGCGCCTGTCGCCGCATCTGCATTTCGGCGAGATCTCGCCTGCCACCGTCTGGCATACGGCGATGGAAGCGGGCGGTTCGGTCGAGACCTTCCTCAAGGAACTGGTCTGGCGCGATTATGCGCAGAACGTGATCCTGCAATATCCCGATTATGCCAAGGCCAATGCCCGCGACGGCTTCGACAAATTCCCCTGGCGCGATCCGTCCGACCCGGACGTGGCGGCGGATATCAGGGCGTGGCAGCATGGGCGCACCGGCTATCCACTGGTCGATGCCGGGATGCGCCAGCTCTGGGCGACCGGATGGATGCACAACCGCGTGCGCATGGTCACCGCCTCATTCCTGATCAAGCATCTGCTGATCGACTGGCGCGAGGGCGAAAAGTGGTTCTGGGACACTTTGGTCGATGCCGATTACGGCTCCAACGCGACCAACTGGCAATGGACATCGGGCACTGGCGTCGATTCGAACATGTTCGTGCGGATCATGGCGCCGCTGACCCAGTCGGAGAAGTTCGATGCGGCGGGCTATATCCGGCAATGGGTGCCCGAGCTCGCCGGTCTGTCCGACAAGGCGATCCACGATCCCGAGGCTGCGGGCAACTATGTGAAGGGCTATCCCAAGAAACTGATCGGGCATAAGGAAGCCAGAGAACGAGCGCTCGCAGCGCACGGAAAGATAAAGGCATGAGAGGAGAGAAGGTTATGCGGGTCTGGAAAACTCTGGCGGCGGCTTGTGCGCTGGCGATCGGCGCGGGCGGTGTGGCGCTGGCGAAGGATGAGGCGGCCCCGGCGGTCAAGCCGATCACGCAGATGAGCGCGGCGGAGCTGGAGAAGGTGCGCACCGCCGGCGCGCAGATCCTGTTCTGGTCCGATGCGCAGCGCGCTGCCAATTTCCGCGCCATGGAGGCGCAGTTCCCCGGCACGACCGCGAAGCATGGCACCCCGCGCGCGCTGCCCAAGGGCGAACCTCTGGCGATCAGCGATGCCGATGTCGATGCGTTTATGGCCGCGCAGAATGTCGCAGGGTTGATGGTGATCCAGGACGGCAAGGTCCGGCTGGAAAAATACGGGCTGGGGATGAAGCCTGAAGATCGCTGGACCAGCTTCTCGGTCGCCAAGTCCTTCACCTCGACGCTCGTCGGCGCGGCGGTGAAGGACGGCCTGATTGCCTCGATCGATGATCCGGTGACCAAATACGTCCCCGAACTCAAGGGCAGCGGCTATGACGGCGTGACCGTCAAGCAGATCCTGACCATGACCTCGGGGGTCAAGTGGAACGAGGATTATACCGACCCGAACAGCGATGTCGTGAAGATGCTCTCGGTGCCCGTTGGGCCGGGCGAGGACCCCAATACCGCCTATCTCAAGACGCTGCCCCGCGAGGCCGAGCCGGGTACCAAATGGGTGTACAAGACGGGCGAAACCAACCTGATCGGCGTGATCGTCCAGCGTGCGACGGGCAAGACGTTGACCGAATATGCGCAGGAGAAGATCGTCAAGCCGGCGGGCTTCGAGGGCGACCTGTTCTGGATGGTCGATTCCGCGGGGCAGAATGTCGGCGGCTGCTGCCTGTCGATCCGGCTGGCCGATTATGCCCGCATGGGGCTGTTCGCGCTCGAAGGCGGCAAGGGCCAGGTTCCCGATGGCTGGTTCGCCGAAGCGGGCAAGGAACAGGCGCCGATCGGTTTGCCGGGCTTCGGCTATGGCTATCAGTGGTGGACCTATCCGGGCGGCGCCTGGGGCGGGCAGGGCATTTTCGGCCAGGCGATCCTGATCGTGCCGCAGAAGAACCTTGTCGTTGCGGTGGTGAGCAACTGGCCCAAGGCAAGCGGTGGCGATCTGCGCGTGCCGCAGCTGCAGTTCTTCCAGAAGCTCGCCATGGCGGCAAATTGAGGATCGCAGAATGACCGATGACAGCCGCCTCCATGCCGAACTCCAGTCTGCGGGCATCGCCTTCGACCAGGTCGAGCATGAGGCGGTGTTCACCGTGCTCGAAAGCAGCGCGATCGAGCGCGCCATACCCGGTGCGCACACCAAGAACCTGTTCCTCAAGGACACCAGCGGCCAGTTCTACCTGGTCACCGTGCTCGCCGAAAAGCAGGTCGATCTGGGTGCGCTCCGGCATCTGGTCGGGGCAGGGCGGTTCAGCTTCGGCTCGGGGGACGAGATGGTCGAACTGCTCGGCATCACACCCGGTTCGGTGACGCCGCTTGCGGCGTTCAACGACAAGGCGGGCAAGGTGCAGCTGGTGCTCGACGAGGTGCTGGCGGCGCAACCGCGTGTCAATGTCCACCCGCTGCGCAACACGGCGACTCTGGGGCTTTCGGGCCTCGATCTGGTGCGGCTGCTGGTGCGCTGGCGGCATGCGCCGCTGATCGTCCCGGTGCCGAACAAGGCGCCCGCAGCCGAGCCGTCACAAAATTGATGGTGGGCGCGGGCGCATGCATGCGATAACGCTATCGGAATGACCCAGGTCGCCGCCCGCCCGTTGATCGACGGCTTTGCCCGCCGCATCAGCTATGTCCGCCTGTCGGTCACCGACCGGTGCGACCTGCGCTGCGCCTATTGCATGCCCGAACGGATGCAGTTCCTGCCCAAGGCCCAGGTGCTGAGCCTCGAGGAACTGCACCGGCTATCGCTGGCGTTCATAGAGCGCGGCGTGCGCAAGATCCGGCTGACCGGGGGCGAACCGCTGGTGCGCCGCGACGTGATGACGCTGGTGCAGCGGCTAGGGCGCGAGATCGGCCACGGGCTCGACGAGCTGACGCTGACCACCAACGGCACCCAGCTCGCCGAACATGCTTCGGCTCTGGCCGATGCCGGCGTGCGGCGGATCAACGTGTCGCTCGACACGCTCGACCGCGACCTGTTCGCACGGCTCACCCGGCGCGATGCGCTGGACAAGGTGCTTGCCGGTATCGATGCGGCCGATCGCGCCGGACTGAAGGTCAAGATCAACGCGGTGGCGCTCAAGGGGCTCAACGAGCACGAGCTTCCTGCGCTGATCGCCTGGGCGCATGGCAAAGGTCATGACGTGACGCTGATCGAGGTGATGCCGCTGGGCGAGGTCGAGGAAGACCGGTTCGACCATTATCTGCCACTGCCGCAGGTGCGCGACACGCTCGAGCAGCGCTGGACGCTGACGCCCAGCGATCACAAGACCGGCGGGCCGGCGCGTTATTTCGACATTGCCGAGACCGGCGGGCGGCTAGGCCTGATCACCCCGCTCACCAACAATTTCTGCGCCGGGTGCAACCGGGTGCGGGTCACCGCGACCGGTCAGATCTACATGTGCCTCGGCCAGAACGACCGGGTCGATCTGCGCGCGGCGATGCGCGGGCCGGACAGCGATGCGGCGCTCGACGCGGCGCTGACGCGCGCGATCCGTGCCAAGCCCGAGCGGCATGATTTCCATATCGATGCCCCGGGCGCCGCACCCGCGCTTGCCCGGCACATGTCGATGACCGGCGGCTGACCGATAATGGCCAAACTGCTGTTCTTCGGGCGGCTGGGTGATCTGGCGGGAGGGATCGAGCGGTCCGTCGGCCTGTCCGAGCCGCACAGCGTGGCCGCGCTGATCGGCGTGCTGGAGGCGGGCGACAGGCTGCTCGGCAGCGCGTTGCTGGAAGACCGGGTGCGCTATGCGCTGAACGGCACGATCGTCGATCGCGATGCGATGGTCGCGGATGGCGACGAGCTCGCCTTTCTGCCGCCGGTCAGCGGAGGGTGAAATGCTCAGGCGCGTCACAATCGCCGCTGCGCCATTCGATCCCGAGGCGGACATCGCCGCGTTCCGCAAGACGCTGATCGATTCCGGGGCGATCGTCACCTTTACCGGGCAGGTGCGCCCCTCGAGTAGCGATGGCAGCGTGACAACGCTCAGCCTGCAGCATTATCCAGGCATGACCGAGCGCGGCATCGAAGCGATGCTTGATCAGGTTGCCGAGCGGTGGCCGCTCGAGGCGGTGCTGGTCATCCACCGCGTCGGCGACATGCGTCCGCACGATCCGATCGTGCTGGTCGCGACGGCAAGCGCGCATCGCCGGGCCGCGTTCGAGGCGGCGGATTATCTGATGGATTATCTGAAGAGCCGCGCGCTGTTCTGGAAGAGCGAGACGAGTGCGAGTGGCAGGGCCTGGATCGAGCCGCGCGACGAGGACTATGCTGATGCCGCGCGCTGGGATGCCTATCCGGGCGGGGGCTGACAGCTCAGCCAGCCCGCCCGGATGGGATTGGCAGATCAGTTTACCGCAGCAGGAATCTGAAGGTTCGGCACCTTGCCGTCGGCAGCCTGCTGCGCGAACAGGTCGCGCATGTTCTGCAGCGAGAACAGGTGCGCATAGATCAGCGGCAGCGCGCCGTTCTGGTTCATTTTGCGCAGTTCGTCACCGCGCAACTCGCGCAGCTTTTCCTCGTTCACCATCTGGAAGCCCTGATAGACGAAAGGCTGTGCCAGCGTCGGGTGCTCGATCTTCAGCTCGCCATCCATCAGCAGGTCGTGCTTCTTGAGCTCTTCCATGAAGAAGGCGGTGCCCTGAACGGCGCGCTCGAAATCCTCGCAGAACTGCAGGATGTTCTTGGTGGTCTGGCTCGGCTGATCGCCGTCGAACAGTGCTTCGCCTTCCTCGAACTCCCCCAGCGCTTCGCAGGTCGGATCAAAGCACAGCGACAGCTCCTGCGAATCCGGACGCAAGCGAGCGAGCATGAACGGATAGCGGCGCACATAAGCAGGCACATAAGCCGGCTTGCGATACTTGCCATCGTCGTCGAGGAACACGTTGACGCCTTCGTTCATGCCCATCAGTGCCAGCGGAACCGGGTCCGGGCCAGCCGAGAAGATGATCGGATAGTGGCGCTGCGCCTGGCTGAATTCCTCGGCCGTCAGCGGGATCGCGTGCTGGTTCTTCAGGAAATGCGCGCCTTCCAGCGTCCGCGAGCGGAACTTTGCATGGTCCTGGGAATTGAGCGGCACCAGGTCGTTGAAAAGGACCGGCAGGTTGGTGGCTTGCGGCGCACTGGCCATGAAATATTCTCCGCTGACATTGTGATTTTATCGGTAAAACCGGATTACGCGCCTTAAGTGGCTGGCAGGCGACGCGCAAGAGGAACTCGCCGCCATGGCGGCGTCAAAGCGGAACGAGCTTGCCGGGGTTCATGATGCCCTTGGGATCGAAGGCCTGCTTGATGGCCTTGAGTGCCATCAGGCGCGCAGGATCGCTCAGCCGCCCCAGCTCGTCGCGCTTCATCTGGCCGATGCCATGTTCGGCGCTGATCGATCCACCCGCCGCCACGACCAGATCATGGACGAAACCACTGATTTCCTTGCCAGGATGCTCGGGCCAGGTGGCACGGTCCGATCCCTTGGGGGCTGCGACGTGGAAATGGACATTGCCGTCGCCCATATGCCCGAAGGCAGCCACTTCGGTGCCGGGGAAGCGGTTCTCCACCTCGGCGCCCGCCTCGATGATGAAGCGCGCCATGTCGGTCACCGGCACGCTGATGTCGTGCTGCATGGCCGGGCCTTCGGCACGCTCGGCCTCGGAGATCGAATCGCGCAGCTTCCAAAAGGCCTCGGCTTGCGATTCGCTCGACGAGATCGCCGCGTCCTGCACCAGGTCGCGCTCGAAGGCTTCGGCCATCAGCGCTTCGGCCAGCTCCTGCGGCGGGGGTGCGGCGGCGTTATCGCGCGCGAACTCGATCAGCACATGCCAGGGATGCGCGCTGGCCAGCGGGGCACGGGTGCCGGGAATGTGATGCAGCACATTGGCGAGGCAGCGCTGGGGGACGATCTCGAAACCTTCCATTTCGCGGCCGGCTCGGGCCTCGAGCATCAGCAGCAGTTCGCGCGCAGCGAGCGGCGAGCGCACCCCGGCCCAGACGACCGCACGGTCGATCAGCGCCGGAACGAGCTTGAGCGTCGCGGCAGTGACGATGCCGAGCGTGCCTTCGGCACCGACGAGCAGATGCCGGATGTCGTAACCGCGATTGTCCTTCTTGAGCGTGGCGAGGCCGTTATAGATCGAGCCATCGGGCAGCACCGCCTCCAGCCCTTCGACCAGCGCCCGCATCGTGCCGTGGCGCAGGACCTGCGTGCCCCCCGCATTGGTCGAAACGAGTCCGCCCACGGTCGCCGAGCCCTTGCCGCCCAGCGTGAGCGGGAATCGCAGTCCCTGCGCGGCGACCGCCTCGTGCAGCGTCTGCAGCACCACGCCTGCTTCTGCGACGACAGTGCGCGCGCCAGGGTCGATGGCGCGGATCGCGTTCATCCGCCGCGTGCTGAGCAGCAGGGCGCTGCCACCGGAATCGGGCGTTGCGCCGCCGACCATGCCGCTATTGCCGCCCTGGGGCACGATCGGCGTCCCGGTCTCGCTCGCCAGGCAGACAATCTCGGCGAGTTCCTGAGTATTGGCGGGAGCGACCATCGCCATCGCCGCGCCGTGATAGCGCCCGCGCCAGTCGGTCAGCCAGGGGGCCAGGTCGTGCGCATCGGTGGTGAGTCCTTTCGGGCCAAGCAGCGCGGCAAGCCGATCGGTCAGTTCGGGGCGTTCAAGGGCGTCGTTCATGGCCCGCCTGATACACCTGCTGCCTCATGCCGACAATCGGCTGGGATACCATGGCGCCGGTGGTAAAAATGACACAGTGCCCGACAAAACGAGGGTTGATCAGGGCTAGACGGCATCGTTAATCCACCGTTCAATCGCTCGGACTAACCCGGGCGCCAGGGGCTAAACGGGTCTGGAGGTTCGCCGCGCGCGGCCATGGCATATGTCGAATCCTTGCTGGGGTTGCTGTTGCTGAGTTCGCTGCCATTGGCAGACGAGCGGCGCAGTCCCGTGGGCGACACGGAGCCCGTCGTTCCGGCGCAGCTGGGGGAGATGCTCGATCCGCGGCCCGAGGTGCTCGCGCAGGTCCGCATCGAGCAGCGGATCATCATCCGCGTTCCGCGCCAGTCGCTCTCGCGCTCTTCGCTGATGGCCGACATTGCGCCGCCCCGGCGCGCGCCGAGGCCCGAGCCGCCGAAGTTCGAACGGCGCAAGGTCGGCAAATGCCTGGCGATGCGCGATGTCTCGGGCGTGCGCGTGATCAACGACGACATGCTGGTGCTGTTCATGCGCGACCAGCGGATGATCGAGGCCGAGCTGGAGAAATCGTGCAGCGCGCGCGAATTCTATCAGGGCTTTTACATGGAACGCAGCGGCGATGGCCGGCTGTGCGTCGATCGCGATCTGCTGCAGGCCAGGTCGGGCAGCAAGTGCGAGGTCAACAAGCTGCGGCAGCTGGTCCCTGAGGATTGATTTCGCCCCGTGATTCCGGCGCAGCAAGGTTGACTTTCGGGCTTTGTTTGCGCATGGCGCCTGCGTGGCCGATGGCCCGGCATGAATGGCGTGACGACAACTGACGCGCCGCTGCCCTTATTTCGGATATTCTATGATATTTGCCGATCTCGGCCTTTCCGACAAGTTGATCCAGGCCGTAACCGATTCCGGCTATACCACCCCCACGCCCATTCAGGCGCAGGCCATCCCCCCGGTGCTGATGATGCGCGACCTGATCGGCATCGCGCAGACGGGGACGGGCAAGACGGCGAGCTTCGTGCTGCCGATGATCGACATCTTGGCCGAGGGCCGCAGCCGCGCCCGTATGCCGCGCTCGCTCATCCTCGAGCCGACGCGCGAGCTCGCCGCGCAGGTCGCTGAGAATTTTGAGAAATACGGCAAGTATCACAAGCTCTCGATGGCGCTGCTGATCGGCGGCGTGTCGATGGGGGATCAGGTCAAGGCGCTGGAAAAGGGCGTCGATGTGCTGATCGCGACCCCGGGCCGCCTGATGGACCTGTACGATCGCGGCAACATCCTGCTCACCGGCTGCAACCTGCTGGTGATCGACGAGGCCGACCGGATGCTCGACATGGGATTCATCCCCGATATCGAGACGATCTGCACGCGGCTGCCCGCACAGCGCCAGACTTTGCTGTTTTCCGCGACCATGCCGCCGCCGATCAAGAAGCTGGCGGACAAGTTCCTGAACAACCCCAAGTCGATCGAGGTCGCGCGCACCGGCAGTGCCAATGCGTCGATCGAGCAGGGCAAGGTGCGCGTCGCATCGCGGCGAAAGCGCGACACGCTGTTCACCATGCTCGATGCCGGCGTGCAGACCGCGATCATCTTCTGCAACCGCAAGACGACGGTACGCGATCTCAACAAGGCGCTGCGCCAGGGCGGGTTCGACAGCGGCGAGATTCATGGCGACATGGAACAGAGCGCGCGGCTGGCCGAGCTGGAAAAGTTCAAGAACGGCACGATCAACATCCTGGTCGCCTCGGACGTTGCTGCGCGCGGGCTGGACATCAAGGGCGTGAGCCATGTGTTCAACTATGACGCGCCCTGGCATCCGGACGATTATGTTCACCGCATCGGTCGCACGGGCCGTGCCGGCGCGACCGGCAAGGCGTTCACCTTTATCACCGAGGAAGATGCCGAAGCGCTGGCCAATATCGAAAAGCTGATCGGCACGACCATTCCCGAAGTCGTGATCGAGGGCGTCGAGGCACCGGTGCAGGATGACAAGGCGCGCGACAAGCCGGCCAAGGGACGCGCGCCCCGCAAGAGCGATGAGCGCAAGCCCGCCGAACGCAAGGCGCGCGAGGAAAAGCCGCGTGACGAGAAGCCGCGTGCGGAAAAGACGCGCGACGATCGCCGCAAGCCCGCACGGGCGCGCCGCGAGGAGCGCGACGACGGTCCCGACGATGGGTGGAACGGCCCGATGCCCGACTTTCTGTCGGTTGGCTTCGGCACGACCTGAGCGCAACCGCTCGCGAGCTTATTCTCCCGCGTCACCTTTGCGTGCCTTGTCGAGTAGCCCCGCGAGCGAGGCGGTCGCGCTGCCGCGCCGTGCGGGCTTGGGCTGATCGGGCGAGGGGGCCCAGCCGCTGAGATACAGCATCTCGAACCGCTCGGGCGCCTTGCCGTCGCTGTCGGTATCCTCGGCAAAGCGCTGCATCGCCGCGACTAACCCAAGTTTTCCGATCGCTGGGCCTGAAGCGGCGAGCGTATTGGTCCAGCCATGCGCACGAAGATCGGCGATCAGCGCGGGCAGCGAGGAATAGCGCACGGTCAGCGTGTCGCTGTCCGCCACCGGCATGGCAAAGCGCGCGCGCTGCAGCAGATCGCCCGCCGCACGCACGTCGATCTGCGGATGGATGCGCGCGGCGACACCGCGTCCGCCAGCCTCATCCGCCGCCAGCATTGCGGCCTTGAGACGCGGCAACGAGCCTGCACCGATCATCGCCGCCATCATCAGCCCGTCGGGGCGCAGCGCGCGGTTGATCTGGATGAGCGCGCCGGGAAGATCGTTGACGCTGTCGAGCGTGCCGAGTGCGATCACCAGATCGAAGCTCGCCGGTTCAAAGGGCAGCAGGTCCTCGTCGCACTGCACGTTGGTCCCGATTGGCCCTGCCCGCGTCACGCGAATGCCCCGTGCGTCCATGGCTGCCATCAGGCTGGGCGGGGCGATGCCCAGCACCAGCGCCTCGCCAAAATCGCGCGTCACCCACGAGAGTCGCTCGACGATCTCGTCCGCCATATGCTCAGCAAGGAATGCGCCGGTCTGTCGCGCCAGCCGTTCGCCGCGCGCCATCGCGAGGCGGCGGCGCTGCGGCGAGAAGAGCTGGCGGGGGGCGCTATCCTGGTTCATCGCGGCCTTGTGCCGATGCGCGCGCCGCGCGACAAGGGGGCATGTCGCTTGCCACCGCCCTGCGCCCGCTGGTCGATCTGGTGCTGCCCCCGCGCTGCCCCGGCTGCGGCGTGCTGGTCGAGGACGACCTGCAATTCTGCCCTGAGTGCTGGAATGCCCTGCGCTTCATCAGCGATCCCAGTTGCACATCGTGCGGCAAGCCCTTCTCCGAAGGGCGCGATGCCGACCTCGTTTGCGCCGAATGCCTCGCCGATCCGCCGCTGCACGATGGCATCAAGGCGGCGGTGCTCTATGACGACCTGTCGCGCTCGATCGTGCTCAAGCTCAAGCATGGCGGCAAGATCGGCCTGGCGCGGCTGGTCGCGCGGCATCTGCAGCGGCATATCCCCGAAGACAAGACCGATCTGGTGCTGATCCCGGTGCCATTGCACCGTTGGCGGCTGTGGCGGCGGGGGTTCAACCAGTCGATCCTGATCGCGCGCGAACTGGCGAGGCCGCATGGCCTGACGGTCGAGACCGATGTGCTGCGCCGCATCCGCGCCACGCCGCCGCTCAAGGGCATGACACGCAAGCAGCGCGGACTGGCGGTGCGCGGGGTGTTCGATATCCCCAAGGACAGGCGCGAGCGCATCCGGGGCAGGCACGTGCTGTTGATCGATGATGTCTATACCACCGGCGCGACCTCGCGCGCATGCGTGCGGTTGCTCAAGCAGGCGGGCGCGGCCAGCGTGACCATCTTCTGCTGGGCGCGGGTGCTGCGCGAGGGCGACGAGGGTGCGGATATGTGACAGGTCCGTGGCGCGGCTGTTGCATTTCCGCGCAAAACGCCCAAATATCGGGGGCGGAGGACGCATTCATGGCCAAGGTCGAAATCTATACCAAATTTACCTGTCCCTATTGCTTCAGGGCGAAGTCGCTGCTGAGCAAGAAGGGCGTGGACTTCGACGAGACCGAAGTGTCAATGGGCGGCGAGCCCAAGGCCGAGATGATCCGCCGCGCCGGTGGACGCACCACCGTGCCGCAAATCTTCATCGACGGGCAGCATATCGGTGGATCGGACGACCTGGCGGCGCTCGACCGCGAGGGCAAGCTCGACCCGCTGCTGGGGCTGTGACCACGGATCGATTGCGATGAAGATTGCTGTCCTGCAGATGACAGCAGGGATAGACCCTGCGGACAATGCGCGCACGCTGGTGCAGGCGGTGCGCGATGCGAAGGCGGGCGGCGCTGAGATGCTGTTCACGCCGGAAATGTCGAACCTGATCGACCGCAATCGTGCGCGCGCAGCCGATACGATCCGCAGCGAGGGCGAGGATCCTGTTCTCGCCGAGGTCCGCACCGCTGCTGCCGAACATGGTCTGTGGGTGCATCTGGGCTCGCTCGCGGTACAGGGCGATGCGCCCGACGCAAAATGGCGCAACCGCGCGTTCGTGATCGCGCCCGATGGCAGCATCGCCGCGCGCTATGACAAGATCCACCTGTTCGATGTCGATCTCGCCTCGGGCGAGAGCTGGCGCGAATCCGCCGTTTATGAAGGCGGCGAGCAGGCGGTCGCAGTGCGGTTGCCCGAAGCGGTGCTGGGCCTTTCGATCTGCTACGATATCCGCTTTTCCGCCGTGTTTGCGGCCCTGAGCCGCGCCGGAGCCGACATCATCGCGGTCCCGGCAGCGTTCACCGTGCCCACCGGACAGGCGCACTGGCATGTGCTGCTGCGCGCAAGAGCGATCGAGAATGCGTGCTTCGTCGTCGCCGCCGCGCAGACCGGCGATCATGCGGACGGCCGCAGCACCTATGGCCACAGCCTGGTGATCGACCCCTGGGGCGAAATCCTGCTCGACATGGGCGAGGCACCCGGCTTGGCCTTTGCCGAGCTCGACCTGGCACGCATCGCCGATGTGCGTTCGCGCGTCCCCGTCATCGCCAACCGCAGGCCGGTGGCTGAGGCGGTGCGGCCATGATCGTTTACGACCTCAAATGCGCGAACGACCATGTGTTCGAGGTCTGGTTCGCCTCCAGCCAGGCTTATGACGAGCAGCGCGCGCGCGGCCTGATCGCCTGTGCGTTTTGCGGATCGACCGAGGTCGGCAAGGCGGTTATGGCGCCACGCCTGAATGCCAAGGGCAATCAGCGCGATGCCAGCCTGCCTGCGGTGATCGATGCTCCAAGCACGCCATCGCCCGTCAGCATCAGCAATGCGCCCGCTTCCGCGCCAGCCCCCGCTGAGGTCGCCAAGCTGCAGGCGGTGCTGCACGCGCTGGCCCAGGCGCAGGCGGAGGCGCTCGAACAATCGACCTGGGTGGGCCGGGATTTTGCCGACCGCGCGCGCGCGATGCATTATGGCGAGGAAGACCATGCGCCGATCCACGGCCAGGCCGATCCTGACGAGGCCGCTGCGCTGGTCGAGGAGGGCGTCGCCGTCGCGCCGCTGCCGTTCCCGGTCATCCCGCCCGACGCCAAGAACTGACGCGAATATCGTTCGAAACCGGCGCTGCCGAAACGATTGCCTTGCCGCCCCCGCTTGGCTAAACCGCACCGCAGTGCGCCCGTAGCTCAGCAGGATAGAGCATCAGATTCCTAATCTGGGGGCCACAGGTTCGAATCCTGTCGGGCGCACCATTTCCTCATGTGCCGCATCAGTCCACCCGCCGCGCCAGCTCCTTGGCGGCAAGGGCGACCGGGTCTTCGACATCCGCCGGTATCAGGACATCGGGCGCGATGCCGTGCGGGTCGACCGGATCGCCCGGCAGCCGCAGCGAGCGCGTGGTGGCCCAGTGGAGCTCGAACCGGCCCGAGGGGGCGGGCATGCCCATCATCTCGCCATAATCGATCACGCCGGCGGAATTCTCCTGCCCCATCAGCACGACCTTGCGGCTCTGCCGTGCGTCCATGATGAAATTCTCGGCCGAGCTTCCGGCGCGGTCGATGAGCACCGCAATGCGTGCCGGATTGGGCAGCACCTGGTCCAACCGGAGGATCTCCACCGCTGGCTCGCGCGGCAGGAACGCCTGGCTGGCCGATTGCATCCGCTGGCTCTCGCTCGCCAGCAGCCGCGCCGCCTCGGGCGAGGCGCTTTCCAGCGTCCGCGCCGTTTCGCCGCGCAGCCGGGCATTGTCGGCGCTGACGCGCAGTTCGACCCCGATCCGCCAGATCGGGCGGGTATAGAGATAGGGCAGCACCGGATCATAGGTGAAGTCGGACCCACCACCATTGCCGCGAACATCTACGATGAGCTGCGGTGTCCGCTCCAGTTCGGCGGCATTGTCCGCGATCAGCTTGCGGATCGCATCGAGATGGCTGGCATGAAATGAGGGGAGGCGCAGATACAGGGTGGCGTCGTCTATCCGCTCGAGCAGAAATGCGTCGCCGGGCCATCGGCGTTCTGCCGCCTTCTGCGCTTCTGGGGTCGCCTGCACGCGCCGCCAATGGCCGAGCTCGTCCACGTCCAGCACATCGCCGTTGCTGCGAAGGCGCGCCTGCAGCGCAACCTCGGTTCGGTCGCCGGCACCATAGAGCAGGGCATAGCTGCCATCGGCAGCGCGCGTCAGCACCGCCTTGACCTCGCCGGGGGTCCAGGTCTCGGCCGCAGTGGACAGGATGACGGCATCGAACACCTTTGCCGATCGGTCGCGCCGCAGCACGGCCAGACGATAGCGATCGTCGATCAACCACAGCCCCTCGACCGGATCGGCCGCTGTGCCCAAGGCGTTCAGCCTGGCCAGCGCGCTCTGCTCGTCGAGCGCGCGCCGCCGGGTTTTCCATGGCGACGACTCCGGCGCTGCGGCCCATTGCAACTGAAGATGACCATCATCGAACCACGCGAGCCATTGTTTCAGGCTCTGTCGAAAGACGGCCTCATCGCCTGATACGACCTGCGCCCGGAGACGAGTCGTCAATGCATCGAGTTCGGCCTTGCGTCCGCCCCCGGTCTTGGTGGGCCAGCCCGAATAGTTGCGCTCGATCGCTGCGGTCATCCAGTCGAAATCGGCGAGATTGGCCGAAGGTGTCGCGGCCTCGAGCGGGCCGCCAGCAAGCGCCATCAACCCCAGGAGGAGCGACAGGCGGGCCAGGAAAGGATGCAGGCGGCGGTGGAGAAAAGGGGGTGGGGTGAGCATCGTCGTCCATCATCCGGATAGCGGTTTTGTATCGCCGCAGCGCCGATCGCGTGTCAACCTGGGCGCGCGAGCCGGGTTCAGCCCGGAGGCCAGCCTTTTTCGCAGACCGGCAACCGCCCGGCGGGATCACGCTTCGTGCGCCGCCGCCTCTCGCCGTGCCGACACCTCGCGCGAGCGAAAGCCAGGGCGCCTCGAAACGGCGCTGGCGGCACGGTCCGGCGATCCTGTCCGTTAACCCATATTCCTCCCCTGCGGGCGTACCGTAGTTATACCGTATTTAGGGTTTTGTTTACGACACAAGCACTTATTCGACCCCATAGTTTAATGGGGATTGGGCCATGGACACGGCATCGGCAAATCAGGACAGGCTTTCTTTCTTCGGTATCGATAGTAAAGACTATAAGAGCTTTCCACGCATACTGAAATTGCTGCAGAAGCACGCGCCGGAGGCTCTGGCCGATTTTTACGAAAAGATCGCCGCAACGCCCGAGGTCGCCAAGTTCTTCAAGTCGAAGCAGAACATGGACCATGCTCGCGACAAGCAGCTTAACCATTGGGTTCAACTTTTCTCGAACCAGATCGGCGAGAATTATTTCGGAAAGGCCGAGCAGATCGGCAGCGTGCACGCCAGGATCGGACTTGCGCCGACCTGGTATATCGGCGGCTATGCCATGATGCTCGAACAGCTGATCCATGAGGCTGTCGCCAGTTCGCCGCTGGCGCGGCTTGCAGGCAACAATCTGGGCAAGGTGATCGGCACACTGGTCAAATGTGCCCTGCTCGACATGGATATTGCCCTTTCCAGCTACTTCCGTGCGGAGGAAGCCCAGCGCCTGGCCGTCATCTCCCAAGTCGGCCAGGCGCTGGAATCGCTTGCAAAAGGCGATTTCACCGTCCGTCTCGAGGGCCTGCCGCCCGCCTTTGCCAAGGTGGAGCAGGACTTCGACTTCATGCGCACCCGGATCAGCGAAACGCTGACCCAGGTCTCGCAGACCGCAGAGAGCATCAACACCGGCTCGATCGAGATCAGCCAGGCTTCGGACGACCTGTCGTCGCGCACCGAGCAGCAGGCGGCCTCGCTGGAGCAGACCGCCGCGGCCATGGACCAGCTGACAGGGGGCGTGCGCGAAACCGCCGATGGCGCAGCGCATGTCAACCGCTCGGTGGCCGAAGCGCATTCCGACGCGACGCGCGGCGGTGCGGTCGTCAAGGAAGCGGTCGCGGCCATGGACGATATCGAGCGGTCCGCGCAGGAAATCGCCAAGATCATCAACGTGATCGACGGCATTGCCTTCCAGACCAACCTGCTGGCGCTGAACGCCGGGGTGGAAGCGGCGCGAGCCGGTGATGCGGGCAAGGGCTTTGCGGTCGTCGCCAACGAGGTCCGGGCGCTTGCGCAGCGCTC
>NZ_LSIS01000213.1:0-11819 GCF_001556365.1 Blastomonas sp. CCH1-A6
TTGTCCGTGTATGACCGATAGATAGGAAGCAATTATATTGTGTGCAATATAATTGTCCGCGAAGAGGTCACATTTTTTTCGATCAATCCCTTCGCGTGATCGTCTCGTGCAGCCGGGCGACCAGAATGCCCGATTTGCGGATCGACATGCGGTTCTGGACCGTGCGGCCATCGGGCATGGCGAACAGCCATTGGTGCGCGGTCAGATCGCCCTTCATGCGAAAGCGCAGTTCGAGGCAATTGCCGCGCACCGCGCCCTCGACCGGACCTGCCGCATCGGACAGACTGCCGGCATAGCGCCCCGGCGCGACCTCGCGCAGCCGCCACTGGCGCGTGGTGGCCTTGCGGCCTGGCTCGGTGATGATCTGGTCGACCACGATCGTTCCGTCTTTTGCCTGGTGACCGGTGCTTTGGACATGCACCGGACGTGTCTTGCGGAACACGATTTTGAGCCGCCCCTCGCCCGCACTCGCTCCAACAAAGGCGCGCGCGACATCGAAAGTGGGCGCGTCGCTCGCGAGGCCCGCGCGCCCCGATGCGCCGACACAGCCGGTCAGCGCCAGCAGGGTCGAAAGCAGCGGGAGCAGCGCGCGCGTCATCGCATCAGGCTAGCCCAGATCGGGGCGAGGCTCCAGCGGATCGCCCAGAGCATTTTCGCGAACTGCCCCGTTGATCTCGTACGGCGCTTGCGTCACTAGGCGGCAGGCGCCTGCCGCTACGGCTATCACGCTGCAGGGGGCAAGGCACGACCGGGGGTAGGATGACCAAGGCAAGCCAGGCGTCGCGCGCGCGCGAGCCATCGACCGCGCATCTCGGCTGGATGGCGCGCGCTCTCTATGCGCTGCTGATGTTCATCTATCGCCGCCACCGGTTCACGGCAGTGGGCACGCCGCCGCTCGACCGGCGTTATGTCATCATCGCGGTGCCGCATACCAGCAACTGGGATTTTCCCAATTACATGGGGGTGACGCGCGAACTGGGGCTGCAGACGCATTTCATGGCCAAGACCTCGCTGTTCCGCTGGCCGTTCGGCAATTTCATGCGGCAGATGGGTGGCGTCCCCGTCGATCGCAGCGCGGCGGGCGACATGGTGCAGCAGATGATCGCCGAATTCGCCACCCGCGAGGACTTCATCCTGACGATCGCGCCCGAAGGCACGCGCAAGACCGTCGACGCCTGGCGCACCGGATTCTACCGCATCGCGCATGGCGCGGGCGTGCCGATCGTCTGCGGGTTCATGGATTATGGCAACCGGCGCGCAGGGCTGGGCCCGGTCATCCACCCCACCGGCGATTACGAGAAGGACATGGCCCCCGCCTTCGCCTTCTATTCGGCGATGGCGGGGCGCAATGCGGTGCACAAATAGCGCCTGCGGCGCCAGGGCCGTTCAGCCCTGATGCGCGAGATCGGGGCGGCCGAGATCGCCCTGCCCCACCGTGCTGCTCGCCATTTCGAGCATCCGGTCGAGCGACTTCTTTGCCTGGAGGCGCAGTTCCTCGTCCAGCTCGATGCGCGGCTCCAGGTCGCGCAGCGCGACATAGAGCTTTTCCATCGTGTTGAGCGCCATGTACGGGCAGATGTTGCAGTTGCAGTTGCCGTCCGCGCCCGGCGCGCCGATGAACGTCTTTTCCGGCACCGCCTTTTCCATCTGGTGGATGATGTGCGGCTCGGTCGCGACGATCACCACCTCGCTCGGCGTTTCCTTGGCGAATTTCAGGATCGCGCTGGTCGATCCGACCATATCGGCATGGTCGATGATGTGCGCCGGGCATTCGGGATGCGCGGCGACCGGCGCATCGGGATATTGCGCCTTGAGCTTGAGCAACTCGGTCTCGCTGAACGCCTCGTGCACGATGCACACGCCCGGCCAGAGCAGCATCTCGCGGCCCAGCTTGCGCTGGAGATAGCCGCCCAGATGCTTGTCCGGGCCGAAGATGATCTTCTGGTCCGCAGGGATCTGGCTGAGGATCTTTTCCGCCGAGGACGAGGTGACGATGATGTCGCTCAGCGCCTTCACCTCGGTCGAACAGTTGATGTACGTCAGCGCGATATGGTCGGGATGCTGCGCGCGGAACGCGGCGAACTTGTCCGGCGGGCAGCTGTCCTCGAGCGAACAGCCCGCGTCCAGGTCCGGCAGCACGACGATCTTGTCGGGCGAGAGGATCTTGGCGGTCTCGGCCATGAACTTGACGCCGCAAAAGGCGATAACGTCCGCATCGGTCTCCGCCGCGATCCGCGACAGTTCCAGCGAATCCCCGACGAAATCGGCGAGATCCTGAAGTTCGGGCTTCTGGTAGTAATGCGCCAGGATGACCGCGTTCTTCTCCTTGCGCAGCCGGTCGATTTCGGCGCGCAGGTCGAGGCCTGAGAGATTTTCGCGGGGTTGTGCAGTCATGGCATTTCCTCAACACGGGGCACCCATGCCCCTCGCGCCCCTGTCTAGACGTGCGGCAAGCCAAGGGCAAATGGTCGATGGCGCGTTACATGGGGGGCGGCGGCGGAAATGCCATACCTGCAATGACTTCGCCCGGATGCCCTGCGACCGTCCAGGCATAGATCGCATCGCCCAGCGCGGTCGGCGCGATCAGGTTGACCACCGGGATCGGCAGCGCGATCGCGACCATGCCCCACAGATAGGCGGGATGGAAACGGATGCCGTGCCGCCAATCGCGGACGATCCCCGCCACCGGAAAGATCAATGCGACCAGCAGCGGGATTTCCCAGGCGTGCGGGACCAGCAGCGGTGTCGGCAGCAGGCGGCCAAGGCCGGGGTTGAGCAGGCTGGTCATGGCGCAGAGCTGCAGCCGCATATGCCAGTCCGGCTGATGCCGCAGCCGAAGCGCAGCGACGATCAGACATCCGAACATCAGCAGGTTGAACGGATTGGCGATCAGGAAATGCTGCGGCTGGAAGAAGAACGGGGTGATGCCGCGCTGCACCACATCGATGGTGATCCAGAAACCGAGCGCCATCATCAGCACCACCCAGACGGCGGTGATCCGCCCGAGCAGGCGGTGCGCGCTGTGCGGCCCCTGCACCGCCAGCCAGGCCTGGGCAGTGAACAGCAGCACCCAGCCCATGAACACCACGCCGTGCACATGGACCAGCGGCCGCGCGGCAAAGGTCGATCGCCCCATGGCGAGGTGCAGGCTGAAGCCCGCAACCACGACCAACGCCATGATGGTCGCCGACCAGGCATAAAAGGGTTCGGCCTCAGCCGAACGTTGTCGCAGAACGCCGGTAACCGCCATGTTTCGACTCCCCCCGGACCCGGCGGGAGCATAACGCGGAACCAGCGATTTACGAAATGCTGTTTGCGGCCTCGGGCGCGCCTGCGACCAGCTGCCACAGATCGCCATCGCGCGCCACCGCGCCGCGATGTTCCAGGTCGATCAGATGCGCCAGCACCGACCGGCCCGCCGCGCCGTAAAGCCGGGTGTCGATGCCCTTGTACATCTCCGGCACCATCGCGGGGATAGTTTGCGGCCCCGCCTCGAGCTGGCGCAGCACCTGGCGTTCGCGCTGCTTGCGATGCCCCATCATGCCGCGCACGAGCTGCGCAGGGTTCTCGACCGCGGGCCCGTGCGCAGGATAGTAGATGCGGTCGGAGCGTTCCTGCAGCTTGGCGAGGCTTTGCATATAGGCCGCCATGTCGCCATCGGGCGGCGAGATGACGCTGGTCGACCAGCCCATCACATGATCGCCCGTGAACAGCGCGCCGCTTTCGACTAGCGCGAGGCACAGATGGTTGCTGGTATGGCCAGGCGTCGCCACCGCCTCGATGGTCCAGCCGGTGCCCGAAACGCGCTCGCCATCGGTCAGCACCCGGTCGGGTGCGTAGGTCGTGTCGAACGCCTCGTCGGCGCGCGGGCCATCGTCGGACAGGATCAGCGGCGCGCAACCGACGATCGGTGCGCCGGAGCGAGCCTTGAGCGGCGCGGCGGCGGGGCTGTGGTCGCGATGCGTGTGCGTGCACATGATCGCCGCGATGCGGGCATCGCCCACCGTCGCCAGGATCGCCGCGATATGGTCCTCGTCCGCCGGACCCGGATCGATCACCGCGACATCGGGGCCGTTGCCGACCACATAGGTCTGCGTGCCGGTATAGGTGAACGGCGAGGGATTGCCCGCCAGCACACGGCGAACAAGCGGTTCTATCGTCTCGGCAAGGCCGGTCGGCAGGTCAGCGGGCAGTTCCATGCGCTCTAGTTGGCACCTCTGGCACTCAAACGAAAGGGGCTGCGCAACTTTTGCCGCGCAGCCCCTTTTGGTCGGTCGATCGGTAGCGCTTACCAGGTCCGCGCCGGAGGAGCGGGCGGTTCGGGCGCTTCGGGCGGCTCCGGAATACGGCTCATCTCGCGCCTGACCTCTCCCATGTCGCGGCGGACATCCCGGCGAACCTGACGGCGCGCCTCGGCCAGGCCAGCCCGCATTTCGCGCAGGCCTTCATCCAGCCCGCGCAGCGCTTCGGCGCGGTCCTCGGCGCTCAGGTTCGGGTTGCGACGGATTTCGGCGCGCGCGCGTTCCATCGACTTGCGGCCTTCGGCCATGCCGCGCTCGATCTGGGCTGCGATCTCGGCCTCGTCGGGCATCACCTGGCCGCAGGTGACAACCTTGGTGCGCGTCACCTGGCCATTGCGCGTTTCGGTCTGGGTCATGAACGCGGTCGACTTCGATTTGCCTTCGCAATCGGTGGTCTGGATGCGCAGCGTATGATTGTCACCCAGCTCGATGATGTTTTCGCCAGGCTTGCCATTGCGCACCATGACCCGCGAGGCATGCGCATAGGCGCTGGCGCTGCGGCGCTCTGCCTCGCTGGCAGCCCAGGCCGCCTGCCCTGCGGCACGGTCCGCTTCGGCGCGTGCGCGATCCGCCTCGGCCAGAGCACGATCCGCGCCGGCAAGCGCGCGGTCGGCCTCGGCGCGCGAGCGTTCGGCTTCGGCGGCCATGCGGTCGAGTTCCTTCTGGCGCGCCGGGCGGTTGAGGCGGAGCACCACCTTCTTCCCGTCGTCACGGCGCAGCGTGTACACATAGACGCCGTCATCGACCTTGACCGACGGTGCTGCAGGCGCCTCCGGCGCGTCAGGCGCATCCGGAGCGAGCGGCGCTTCGGGCGTTTCGGGCTCGACCGGCTGCACCGCATAGCTCACCGTCGCGGTCATCGCCATCGCGGTGACCAGACCGCCACCGATCAGCGAAGCGCCCAGCCATTTGCGGCCTTTCGACGTTTCCGACTGCTTCATGATCTTGAGCCGCTCGACGATCTTTTCCTTGGGGTTCAGGGGGCTGGCAAAGGCCAGCGTGTGGCCGGTCGCCGCCTTGGCGATGGCGCGGGCATAGGCCAGCCGCTCGGCGCTGGTGCGGCGACGCAGCACGCGGGCATCGCACGCCGCTTCCTGATCGAAGCGGAAGGCGCGCCAGGCCATCCAGGCGATCGGGTTGAACCAGTGCAGCGACAGCATCGCCAGCGCGGCGAAATTCGCCCAGAGGTCGCCGGCGCGGTGGTGGCTGCGTTCATGTGCCAGCGCCAGCTCGCGCTCGACCGGGTTGTAATCGCGGGTGAAGCCGATCGGCAGCGCGATATAACGCTGCCACAGGCCGAAGGCGAAGGGGCCGGAAATGCCCGCAATCTCGATCACACGAATGTCGTCGATCCGCGCGACCTCGACTGCATCCTCGAGCAGCTCGCGCCGGTTCTGCAGATAGGCGGAAAGCTGCGCGATCAGGAAGATCGCTGCGCCGCACAGCCACACCGTCACGCCGATCGCGAACCAGTCGGCATCGGCGAGCAGGCTCTGCACCAGGCTGGGCTCGGGCATCGCATCGGCGGGGGCGGCCATTGCGGCCGGGATGATCGTCGCGGTGCTGTCGACCGTGCCCGAGGCGACCGGCGCGACCGGCGCGCTCACCTTCACCTCGATGGTCCTGGTCAGCGGCGGCATCAACAGTCGCGCCAGCGGGATTGCCCAGAGCGCATAGGCCAGTTCCGCGCCGAAATGCTTGGCCACCGGGCGACGCAGCACCAGCACCAGCGCCATCAGCGCGGCGGTGACGATCAGCGTATCGACCAGCCACTGCCCGGCGACGCCGTGTGCAAAATCGCTTAGCGATTCAAATGCGAGCCATTCCCCGATCATGACTTCAACTCCCCGATCAGCCGTTCGATCTCGGCCAGGTCCTCCGCCGTGAATTTCTGCTGTTCCGCCAGATGCGCGATAAGCGGCGCGGCGCGGCCGCCGAACAGCCGATCGACCAACCGCCGCGATTCATCGCCGACATAGTCCTCGCGCGCCAATATCGGGCTGTAGAGATAGCGGCGGCCGTCCTGATCATAGGACACCGCGCCCTTATTGGTGAGCCGCGAGAGCAGCGTCTTGACCGTCTGCAACGACCATTCGCGCGCATCGGCCAGCGCGTCCGCCACCTCGGTCGCGGTCAACGGAGCGCGCTGCCACAGCACCTCCATCACCGCATGTTCCGCATCACTGATCCGTTCGGGAGCCATCGAATCGCCTTCACCTTGTTGCAGGAGATACGACTACGGGTGTAATCGATTCGACTACGGGTGTAAACGGTGATTTTTTGGTACCCCGACCACGGCAACCACTTACCGGCAGTGGCGAGAAACAGAAAAAATTCCAATAAAACCAATCAAATATAAATCAATCCACCAGCAACTACAACGTTTATTCCCAAGCATTTTGAAAGGTTTGATGCTTGATATGTTGAATTTTCCGGGTTAACAAAAATGTCTTATTCCGTGAATGAGGAAACGATCAAATGTACGCGGCCAACAGACGATTGAGGACCTCGGAAGAGAACTTTGCGATTGTAATCAGCTGGGAAAGTAATTTAGCGCTTGCTGATTTTGCCCAAATTTTCAAAGATTTAGACAATATATTCCGAGTTGCGACACGAGAAGTGACACCTCGATTGAAGGGTGCGAACAGCAAGCGGGGAGAAGCTGCGCTAACAGTCAGCGATGTGCGCGCTGGATCGCTTGAGATCCTTCTCAATCCCTATTTTAGCGGCGTGGTAAGCAGCCTAGCCGCGGCAGCGATCATTGCGGTTTTTACATATACGCTTCGCCGTACAAACGGCAAAAGAGGGCCAAACGATAGCTCACCCTTGGACATGGTTTCCAATGAGACGATATCCGAACAAAAGCTTCGGGAAGCTGCCAATGCCACTGTAGGTGGTACTGCAAATTATCGAAAAAGCCTCAGGCAAACATCCGTCACATTTGGACTGAACATTTCAATCAAAATCAAAGGCAAGACGATCTACTTGAATGATGACTAACGAATTAGATAGGCAAAGCAGCGTACATTAAATCGCCCGGTCCTTGCCTACAACCCCGCCTTGCCCAGCGCCCGGTCCAGGTCCTCGATAACGTCGTCGACATCCTCGAGGCCGACATTGAGCCGCAGCATGTCCTCGGTGATGCCGACCGCGAGCCGCGCCTCTTCGCCCAGGCCATGGTGCGTGGTCGAGCTCGGGTGCGTCATCAGCGAGCGCGAGTCGCCGATATTGTTCGAGATATCGACCAGCTCGAGCGCATTCAGCAGCGCGTGGGCGCGTGCCCTGCCACCGCCGACATAGAGCGAGAAAATCGGCCCTGCGGCCTCCATCTGCGACATCGCAAGGTTATGCTGCGGATGGCTTGCCAGGCCCGGATAGTTGACCCGTTCCACGCGGCCCTCAAGAAAGCGCGCGACCTTCAGCGCATTGTCGCTCTGGCGGCGGATGCGCAGGTCGAGCGTCTCGAGCCCCTTGAGCACCACCCAGGCGTTGAACGCGCTCAGCGTCGGGCCGGTATTGCGGGTGAAGGGCAGCAGCGTGTTGGTGATGAAATCCTCGGTGCCGCAGACCGCGCCGGCGAGCACGCGGCCCTGCCCGTCCATCATCTTGGTCGCGCTATAGGCGACGACATCCGCGCCATATTCCATCGGCCGCTGCAGCACGTTGGTGGCAAAGGCATTGTCAACGACGCTCACGATCCCGTGCGCGCGGGCAATGTCGCACACGGCCTTGAGGTCGATGATATCCATCGTCGGATTGGCGGGGGTTTCGAAGAAGAACACCTTCGTGTTCGGGCGGATCGCGGCCTCCCACTGGTCGAGCTCGCGCCCGTCGATGATCGTGGTCTCGATGCCGAACCTGGGCAGCAGCGTGTCGGTGAGCCAGCGGCACGATCCGAACAGCGCGCGGCTGGCGACGACATGGTCGCCCATCTTGAGCTGGCAGAGCAGGGCGGCCGTCATCGCGGCCATGCCGCTCGCCATGCAGCGCGTGGCCTCCGCGCCCTCCATCAGCGAGATGCGCTTTTCCAGCATCTCGACTGTGGGGTTCTGCAGCCGGCTGTAGGTCATGCCGTCCTGCTCGCCATTGAAGCGCGCGGCGGCATCCTCCGCGCAGTCATAGGCAAAGCCCGAACTGAGGAACAGCGCTTCTGAGGTCTCGCCGAACTCGCTGCGCGCGGTGCCGCCGCGGATCGCGCGGGTGGCAGGGCGCCAGCGGCTGGTGATGGCGGGGTCTTGTCCGGATCTGCGCTTCATGGGGATAGCCTGTGAACGATGAAAAACCGGGCGCTATATGCGCGCGGATGCGGGCGGGGGGAAGCGGGAATTGCGCCCCAGGTCAGCGGGTCGAGGTCCGCCCCCGCTCCGGCGCTTCCTCGGATGCGATCGCCTGCGGGCTGATCGAAACGCCATGCAATCGCCAGCGCCCCTCAACCCACTGGAAATAGAAGTCGAAGAAGATCGCGGTGGGCCTCAGGCCGAAATAGCCGCGCACGCGGATCACGCCCGGCTCCACCACCGAGGGCGGCTCGGTATAGGTGGGGGCGAGCAGCAGCGCGTTGGACAGATCGACGCGGCTTGCGCGAATGCTGGCGAAGATCTCGCCCAGCCGCGCGGCATTGTTCATCACCTGAAAGCCCGGCGAGGAAATGTCGCGCAGCACCGAGTAGTTGCCCGAAAGATTGGCATGGTGCACCGCCGTCATGGTCGACCAGAGCAGCTTGGCGAGTTCGAGCTCGCTCGGCACGGGTTCGACCGAGATTGGCGGTTGCGCAGCCTGGGGCGCAGTCTGCGCCATGGCTGTAGCGGGCAGCACCAGGGCCGCAGCGGCAAGCAAAAAGGCCGGGACAAAACGCCCCGGCCAGAAGTTCAAACCTGTCATACCCGTCCTTACCAGGCGATCTGGAAGCCGCCGCGCGCGCCCACCGAACCGCTGTTGAAGCCGGTACCGATACCGGCGGAAACCGAAGCGTTCTCCCCGACCCGGGCGGTGATCGCCATGGTCAGCGAGGCCTGGTCCTCATAATAGCCGACACCGCCCGACAGCGCAAAGTTGGTGCCCGCCGGCAGCGCGGGCGATTCCATCGCCAGCGCCATGGCGACGCCCTCGTTCGCCCGGTTGATCGCCCGCCGGTTGATCTCGGTCAGGTCGAACAGCGTGTTCACCTGGCCGGTGAGCGCAGTGACCTGCGCATTGGTGGCGAAATTGCTCACCGCAGGCCCTGCGCCCAGCGTGCCGCTGGCATCGGTGGTGACGATCGAGGTGGTGCCCGATTGCGCCGCGGTGCTGGCAGCAAGATCGCCGATCGTCACCGAGCTTCCCGTGCCGCCCAGCTTGATCTGGTTGGCGCGGTTGGCGGTGGCACCATTGCCGATCGCGACCGAGTTGGTGAACGCCGCCGAGCTCTGATTGCCGATGGCGATCGCACCGGAGCCCGAGGCGATCGCCGCTTCACCCACCGCGACCGAGCGGACCCCCGATGCCACGGCGAGATGGCCGAGCGCGGTGGCGCGTTCCGCCGTTGCTTCCGATCGCCAGCCATAGGCGGTGGCCGCCGTTGCCGTCGCCAGCGCCTGGCCGCCGACGGCGGTGGTCGATGCACCAGTGGCCTGGGTCGCGCGGCCCGAAGCACCGTCGCGATTGCCGCCGATGGCGATCGCATCGCCGCCGCTGGCAATCGCAGTGTTGCCGATGGCGACCGAATTGGTACCGCTGGCGACCGAGAGATTGCCCATCGCGACGCTGACCTCGCCCGAGGCCGTGGCCGAGGAACCGACTGCTGTCGAACGCACGCCGGTCGCATTGGCGAGATGACCGAGCGCGGTGGCACGTTCGGCCACCGCATTGGCCTGCCAGCCAAAAGCGGTCGCACCTTGTGCCGTGGCCGTTGCCCGGCTGCCTATCGCGGTCGCATTGGCGGCGGTGGCCGAGGCGCTCAGCCCCATCGCCACCGCCTCTAGACCGGTCGAGCGCGCGTCGTTGCCGATGGCGATGGCGCCGGTACCCGATGCCACTGCCCCCAGCCCATCGGCATCGTCACCGTCCTCGCCGATCGCGATCGAACGCGCGCCGGTCGCGCGCGAGTTGGAGCCATAGGCCGCCGATCCAGCACCGAGCGCCTGGGCGTCCGCGCCGACGGCGGTCGAGCCCGACGCGATCGCACCCGCACCGATCGCGGTCGCTCCGGGGCTCAGCGCCTGCGCGTCAGTGCCGACGGCTGTTGCATCGACCGCGCTGGCCACGGCGCTGTTGCCCACGGCCACCGCGTCTTCCGCGCTTGCCCGCGCACCGACGCCCACTTGCGTACTGTCGACACCCGTGCCGATGCCTGCACCCGGAGGCGCGGAGGCGACCGCGATCAGATTGCCCGCCGAATCGATGGTCAGGAAGAACTGCTGGCCTGCCGGGACGATCCCGGCCAGACCGGCAAAGCGATAGCTGTGATTGGCTGCGCCAAGAACGAACTGGTTGTTCGCGGTTGCGACCGATCCATTGCCGATGGCGACAGAGTTGATAAAGGCTCCGGTCGAAGCCAGATTGCCGATCGCGATCGAGAAATCGCCGCTTGCCGTCGCGCTCTTGCCCAGCGCCAGTGAGCGCACGCCGCCCGCTACCGCCTGGTGCCCGACCGCCAGCGACAGTTCGCCGGTCGCCCGCGCCTGCCAGCCGAAGGTCTGCGATCCCCGGCCCGAAGCCACCGCTTCGCCGCCGACCGCTGTGGCGTGGAAGCCCGAGGCATTGGCCTGGTCACCGATCGCCACCGAATCCTCATCGCCTGCGCTCGCCAGGTTGCCGATCGCCACCGACGTGCCGAGCGACGCGGTGTTGGCGCTGTCGGTCGTGGCCTGGTTGCCGATGGCGACCGAATTGGTGGCCGAGGCGACGGCGCTCTTGCCGACGGCGGTCGAACGCACGCCCGTCGCCTGGGCCTGGTGCCCTGCCGCGAGCGAGAGTTCGCCCGAGGCGCGCGCCTGCCAGCCGAAACTCTGCGCACCGCGCCCCGATGCGACCGACTCACCGCCCACCGCCGTGGCATGGAAGCCGCTGGCATTGGCGAGATCGCCGACCGCCACCGAATCCTCGTCGGTAGCGCTGGCCTGATTGCCGACAGCAACGCTGGTCAGCGCGGTCGCGTTGGCGGCCTCACCCACCGCCAGCGATCGTACGCCCGTGGCATTGGCAAGGTGGCCCAGCGCATGCGCGCGCTCGGCATCGGCATTCGAGCGCCAGCCAAAGGCGGTCGCACCGGGGCCGAAGGCATCCGCCTCGCCGCCAATCGCGACGGTCGAATTGCCGATCGCCCGTGCGCCCGTTCCGGCATCGTCGCCGCCGATGGCGAGCGCGTCGATCCCTTCGGCCCGGGCATTGTCGCCCGCCGCGATCGCCGATGCGCCGGTGGCCGTTGCGCCTGCCTGGGTGCTGTTGACCGCAAAATAGTTGAGCCGCGCGGCATTGGCCGTGGTGGTGGCGGCGACCGCGTTGAGCTGGCCGACATTGACCGCATCAGTCAGCGCCGTG